>JAGNPF010000026.1 GCA_017989775.1 Flavobacterium sp. | reverse complement strand
CTGTCCAAATTTCCGGTGGGTTCATCGGCAAGAATGATGGAAGGCTTGTTGACCAAAGCTCTTGCAATGGCAACACGTTGGCGTTGTCCACCCGAAAGTTGGTTGGGTTGATGGTCCATCCTGTCGGCCAGATTGACTTGATGCAGTACCGTGGTTGCTCTTTCTTTTCTTTCGGCTTTGGAATATCCCGCATAAATCATCGGCAAGGCCACGTTGTCGAGCGCGGTGGTTCTTGGCAAAAGGTTGAAAGTTTGAAAAATAAAGCCAATTTCCTTGTTGCGAATATCGGCCAATTCGTCATCATGCATCTGGCTTACGTCTTTCCCATTCAAAATATAAGTGCCGGAAGTGGGCGTGTCCAAGCATCCCAAAAGGTTCATCAAGGTCGATTTTCCGGAACCCGACGGCCCCATAAGAGCCACGTATTCTCCTTTTTTAATTTCTAAATCGATGCCTTTAAGGACGTACACGATTTCATTTCCAAGGACAAAATCTCTTTTGATATTGGTTATTTTTATTAATGGTTTAGACATTTTTGGAATACGATTTTGAGGTGTGTTTTTCGGTTTTAAAAGTACGAAATCTAACTTGAAACATAAGTGTTTGATTTTGGCAAAGTGTTACATCGCATCATCAAAAAATCAATGTTTTCTCAACTGAAGATTTTGCGGTTTCCGGCAATTGCTTTAGTTCGATATTTTGTAAATTTTGGTGATGTCTTTCAGGATTTCGGTAAAATTGATGTTCAAGTCAATCAGTTTGCCGCTGTGAATGTCAAAAATCCATCCATATACTTTTAAATCCCGTTCGTTGTTGGCTTTCTGAACTTCGGCGGTCTTGATGATATTGATGCATTGCTCCTGTACATTCAATTCGACGAGCTTTTTATATTTTTCCTCCTCGTTGGTGATGGCGTCAAGAACTTTTCGGTGAATTCGGTACACGTCGCGAATGTTTCTCAACCAAGGATTCAGGATGCCCAAATCCGATTGTTGCATAGCGGCATGCACACCTCCGCAGCCATAATGTCCGCACACGATAATGTGCTTTACCTTCAAATGGACCACGGCATAATTGATGACCGACATCGAATTAAGGTCGGTATTGGGTACCATATTGGCAATATTGCGATGCACAAAAACCTCACCGGGTTCCAAGCCCATAAGCTCTTCGGCGGAAACGCGACTGTCCGAACAACCAATATACAGAAATTCGGGCGATTGTCCTTTTGATAGTTTTTTGAAATAATTTTCGTCAATTTTGAGTTGCTTGACAATCCAATTTTTGTTGTTCTCGAATATTTTTTTGATTTCCATAGTGCAAGTTTGAATTTTAAAGGTACCAATTTAGGTTCTAATCACAAAATGTTCTTTTGGTTGCTCTCTTCTGAAGAAAACCAATCCCCATTGAAAAGTGTCGATGGTCACGGTTACTTTTGGATGTTTTTTGATGATTTCCCAGGCTTCGTCCATTTCTGCTGACCAATGAATGTCATCGAAAATCCATAGTGTTTCGTTGTTTATGCTAGGCAACAAAAGTTCAAAATACTCCAAAGTGGCAGCTTTCGAATGATTGCCGTCGAAGTAAATGAGGTCGGAAGTTAGAAGTGGGAAGTTGGAAGTGGCGAAGTAGGCAGAAAATTTGGTCTCAACACAATTTACATTGTCAATTTTGAATAATTGCAATTGTTTTTTTGCTATTGCCATTGTATTCTGGCAACCTTCAAGCGTTGTGATTTTTGCTTTTGGATTTCCCAAGGCCAGGGCAGAAGTGGCCAGTCCTAATGAAGTTCCAATTTCTAAAATCGTCGTTGGCTGAAAATAATTCGTGATTCGGAACAATAATTCGGCTCGTTTTGGAATGATTCCCGCGGTTTTGGCAATTTTGTTAATTTCTCTGGTATTTGATTTAAACACTTTGGAACCCGCACCAAAATCGGTTACTTCAATCGTGTTTTTGTTTTCCAAAAGGGAATTTCTGTACTGTTTTAAAACAGCATATTCCGGTTTTGGTTTCTTGTCATAAAAACATTTAGTAATCAAATTAAATACGAATGGCGAATGCACAGCGTGTTCATTTTTGGAATGCCAAAGGAATTGGAGATAGGATTTGATTTGGAATAACATAGAGGTTTTTAGAAAAAGCGAAGATACAAAAAAGGAGTAATTTAGTTTGTATCGAATAATCTGCGTAAATCTGCAAAATCTGTATGCCTATATTTTACGCAGATTTTATGGAGTCTGAATAATTAGAGAACTAATTACTATTCACTTTAAACACTATATTTGCAGCCTTGGTATTTTTGCTAATGAAAATGCCCTTTTCTTATAATGATGATTGAAGCAACAGAAAATAAAACCACCATAAGTTCCGAAGAAATTGACAGATGCATTGCGATTTTGGCACAATTGAATACCGATACGGACCAAATATTTGAAATTCCAAAAGAACAACGAACGGCTTTAATCAAAGCAGCTGGACAATTTTCACGTCCCGATCGCGATGAGTTTGCAAAGCGAAAAAAAGACGCCAAAGCAGTAGCCAAACGCAAACAGGAAAAGAAAGACCGAACCGCCCGCAAGGAAACCGGAATTCGTTCTGCTCGTGAAGCTAGTATTTTTGTAGCGCCAAAATTATTGGCATTGAATGACCTTACCAATAAGGAACAATTGGAACTGGAAACGCCTAGACAATGCTATGTATGCAAAACGGACTTTACCAAAATGCACCATTTTTACGATACGATGTGTACCGATTGTGGCGATTTCAATTACGCCAAGCGTTTTCAAACAGCCGATGTCAATGGGCAAATTGCTGTCATTACAGGTTCTCGTTTGAAAATTGGGTATCATATAACGTTGATGTTGTTGCGTGGCGGAGCGACTGTAATTGCCACGACTCGTTTTCCGGTGGATTCCGCTTTAAGATTTTCTAAGGAAGATGATTTTATGGAATGGGGACATCGCCTGAAAATTCACGGATTGGATTTGCGACATATTCCGAGTGTGGAGATTTTTTGCAATTTCATAGAGCAAAAATACGGTCGATTGGATATTCTGATTAATAATGCGGCGCAAACCGTGAGACGACCTGCCGGTTTTTATGCGCATTTGATGGAAAACGAAGAGCGTCCGATTGGCACTTTGCCAAAAGCGGCACAAGAATTATTATTGGATCATACCAATTGTTTGGATGAATTGAAAGTATTGACTTCGGGAGCTTCTTCCAACCAAAATATGCCCGTAACTTGGCACGGTCCCGAACCTGGAATTGGTTTAAGGGCTTCTGCCAAATTATCGCAGATTCCATATTCGTTTGATAATGCCTTGGTGGCACAAGAAGTTTTCCCGGAAGGAGAACTCGATGCCGATTTACAACAAGTCGATTTGAGAAAAGTAAACAGCTGGCGATTGAAATTAGGTCAGATAGAAACTACTGAAATGATTGAAGTGCAATTAGTGAATTCGGTAGCGCCTTTTGTTTTGTGTAACCGCCTTTCGGAAGTGATGAAGAAAGACAATACGGGCAAAAAACACATCATCAATGTTTCGGCAATGGAAGGGAAGTTTTACCGTGATTTCAAGGAAGATCGCCATCCACATACCAATATGGCAAAAGCCGCCCTGAATATGCTCACGCACACTGCCGCAGGAACTTTGGCCAAAGACGGAATTTTTATGAATGCAGTTGATACGGGTTGGGTAACCGACGAAGATCCTGCCGAATTAGCCAAAAGAAAACAGGAAGAACAAGATTTTCAACCACCATTGGATATTGTGGATGGAGCGGCTCGAGTAATGGATCCGCTGTTTGACGGAATCAATACAGGCAAACATTGGTGCGGAAAATTCTTGAAAGATTACCGTCCGATTGCTTGGTAGTTTTTTAGATTTGACAACTTTCTAAAAGTTGTCAAATCTTCTTGGGATTTCATAAAAAAAAGACCACATCATATTAGATTTTGATGTGGTTTTTTTATTGCAAATTTTTTCAAACTGCCAAAACTTCGAGATATGCCATTAAGCAATGGTGGATGCCAAGTCTCGTGATTTTGTGAGCTTTTTGTCTAGGAGGCCCAACACTTTCAAGGTGCCAGTCTTTTAACTTCTCTTTCAACAACGGGTTCTATATCGGCAAAGGTTTCTTTTTTGATTTTCCTGAATTTTTTTAAAAAGGAGGTTATTTCATTTTCCAGTTCTTCATGCTCGGTTCTAAATTTATGGGAATCGTATTTGAAAGGGTCGTCAATGAGTTCTGCCAAATGGCTCAGGTGTTTGGATGTTTTCTCGAGCAGTTTGTCGCAGTCTCTTTTTGTTTGAGACAGGCCGTTTGACAGCTTTCGCATTTCGCCCAGATTTTCCTCATGGGTTAGCCAAATGAAATATTTGTCGACAAGATGGTACAAAAAATGCAAATCCTGTTTGTGGAACTGCAAATCTGAAAGCCAATGTTCCGTCAGGATATATAACTCTCTATATTCTGCAGTCCAAGTGAAATCACCTTTTAGTTTTAAAATTAAATTTTTCATGATATTTAAAATAAATGATAAATAATAAAAACAGTTTTAAAGTGGATTAACTGGTTGAATGACAGTGGCAATGATGAATGTTTTTTTTGAAAAACCGGAATGGAATTTCCCAAATAGCCATAGTAAATTTAAGGATTTTATTTTGAAGAATCCTTTTTTTGTCATTGTTTTTTACGTTGATTCCAATAAAAATAACCCCTTAAGATTTGGTTTTTAAAACGTCAAAAGATTGGTTTCCAATTCTTGTTTTTGCGTGAGGGATGGCAGTGGAGCTCTCCCGATTTTTCATCGGGAAGCGGGAACGTACAGCCCGACCCGAAGTTGCGAGGAGGCACGACGAAGCAATCTGAGGGTCACGCCCAAATTAAGGGGCTAAAATCCTTCTCCGTCATTGAAATAGAAGGTTTGTGAATCGCGTCCCAACCCGTAATTGACGATGAAATTGGTCAGGGTGTTTTTGTCCAGCAAAATTCGTAATCCAACGCAACAGCAGGTTGTACGGCTTCGAATAAACGGAGATTTTTGTCAGGGTCGCTTGCGCTGGTGGCATTGGCAAACACGGTTCCGCTAATCATTTGGTTTTTGGTGATGGGAAAACGGTATTCGCTTTCAAAATACACCAGGTTTGTGCCTCTAAAAAGTCCTTGGATGTAGCCTTTTCCGCTTCGGCTGTTTTGGTCCCAACCTATGGTGGGGAGATTCAAATAGGGCAATCGGCCGCTCGCTAAAAATTGGCCATAAGCCCACAATCCCAATACATGTTGTTTGCAAGTTTTGCTTATGGGAATGAAATATCTGGATTCGAGCAACAAGGTGGAGCTTTTGTATTTGTTGGGGTTTGTTTCTGGATTGAATCGGTAATTCATGTTCAGGAACAGTCCCGTGTTCGTGTTTATCAGATTGTCCCTGCTGTCGTACATCAGGTTTAGACTAACGCCATTGACGTAATAATTCTTGTCGCTGAATCCGTATTTTTTGGAATAGGTATAATGATAGGTGTATTTTTCGTTGGCGACATCCAAAAGTTTGTCTTTTATGTTCGTGTAACTGTCAAAATGAATGCCGGCTCCGATGAAAAAAGAGGGAAAGATGTTGTAGGACACCGTTTCGTGAAATTTGAAATAATTGTAATTCGTGGGCTGTTTGATGTCGTTGTAGTCAAAGTCCTGAAATTCGGATCCCCAGGGAACAATGTCGGTTCCCAATCCGTAATTGTCTTGCGAGAAAACATAATAGCGAAAGTCACCGCTAAAGAAGAATTGGTCATTGCCAATGTACATGTTGTTTTTTGCATACATGAGAACCTGTTTCTTGGTGCTGTAGGAAGCGCCACCCGAGAGCAATGAAATCTTGTTTTCGGGTTTTATCTTGAAACTGAATTGGCTGATGAATCCAAACGTGAATCCATTTGCGGGTTGGTAGCCCAGGGTGGGGAAAGCAATTAAATGGTTCTTGGAATAGGGTTTGCTTATTTTGAGGGTGTCTTCTTTGGTAAATAAATCGATGATGGAACACAGTGGGTATTTTTTCTCGTTCTCGTTCTCTTTTTTTTGCGAAAAAAGGGCTTGCGAGAGCAACAGGATAAAAACTACCGCGATTCTCGATTTCAATACAATTCTAAAATTTATTGATAAAATCGGTACTTTGATCGTTTGTTATAATTTATAAAGCTGCCCAAAATTTCCTTGCAAGTATTTGATTAAGACAATAGAAGCATTTTTGTGGTAATGTTACAAAAAAAAAGCGAATATTGATTTTGTCCAACAAAAAAACCACGGTAGTTTAGATTAACCGTGGTTTTTTTGTCTTGAAATCGGGGTTGGTTTTAATTTACCGAAATTAGTCTAATCTCAAAAACAAGAACCGAACCTCCGGGAATACCCATGTAATCGCGGTTTCCGTATCCTAGATGGGCAGGAATCAAAAGAAGTCCGCTGCCGCCTGCCTTGAAATAAGGAATGCCTTCCGTCCAGCCTTGTATCACTTGGTTCAATCCTATGGTAATGCCGGCATTGGTGCTTTGGTCAAATACTTGCCCATTGATGAAGGTTCCTTTGTAGGCAACCGTCACCTTGGAAACGGCAGTGGGTTGTGCTCCAGTTCCGGGATCGTTAATCACGTAATACAAACCGGAATCACTTCTTTGAGCGGTCAATTTGTTGTTGGCAACAAATTCGCTGATGTCTTTTTCATTTTGGGCGACATAATCAATTATGGGCTGTTCGTCTTTGGAGCAAGCAACAAAAAGCAACAAAATTAAAACTGCAGATATGAGGTGTTTCATTGTAAAATGGATTTTTAATGGGGGCAAATATAAAAAAAAATGTCAGGATTTTATGGAAACCAGGTTGTGGTCATTGTTTTTGGGCGTCTTTTTTTCAACATTTTTTCGTGTCAATTTTTTTTAATTTTTTTTATGGAATTTTTGATAAAAAAATAGAATTCCGGTGTTTTGCTGCGCTTTTTTTTACTACCTCGTTTGCGTACACAGTATTTGATTTTGTTGGATTTTCGTGATTTTGTAAATTTTGATTTTATTTAAAAATTAATGTGTTTTTTTTCTTTAATTATAAGCCAGTTTTCTTCATCTTTGTAAGGAGAAAATAATTTTCTCCCATTTTTCAAGCAAACTAAAAAGCATACAAAAACATATCCTTATTAATTTTTCATAGATGAGTACAGAAATTAAAGCCAATCCAGAGCCAATCAAACAAAGCAGAAAAGACACTGTTCAATACATCAATCTGCAACTAGCTTCGCTAGGTCAACCCATTTATCAAGACGACCAAAATGCGGAGGAGCAATTTTGCAATCCCAAATTTCAAGATTTGACCAATGGATTGATCAAAAGTTTCAGAGAAAAATCTCGATTGTTGTCCAATCATCTTTCTCCGGCCGACACCAGAATCCAAAATTTCCTGAACGATTATCTCAAGGATGTTCCGTTCAACGAATCCTATGTTTTGCCCAACGACACTTTGGTGCTGACCCAAAGCGGCCATGCAAGAGAATTGAGTTTGCCGCCCAACGGAACCACTTTCAAAGGAGAAGATGTTACTTCCTACAGGGTCAAACAAGGGATTTTGAACAATCCTACCAATGACAAAAGAACCACAATAGGTACTTTTCATATCGTGGAAGGCAATTTGCCGGTGCCTTTGGACAAAAAAGAAGTGCCCAAGATTGCTTTTGCCCATTTTTTGAATGCGGCATTCAACGCTCCCGAGGAACTCAAAATCTTGCCTTTTACTTCCAATCAGGAGCAGCAGGCCAAATTGATGGTTTCCTTGTTGATGCGCCCCATGGTTTGTCCCGAAGTGAAAGGTGTTCTTTCGAAAAAATCGATGGAAGTTCGTTTTTTTGCCCCCGGAAGCTTGGTGAGCAACCTGGATTTTGTGGAAGCCATTTTTGGCAACGCAGGCGATCCGTATCTTGCCCAAAATGATGCGGCATTGGACACGGAACATTGGACAGGACACACCGGTTGTGTTATTCTTGCGCCGCAATTGCGTTCGTTGAAGAAAAAAGACATTGGACTGCCTCATTACAATGAAGCCACCGAGCGCCAGAAAAGGGAAGGAATGTGCTGGAAAGAGGAAAATGAACTCTACAACAACGGAGGTGCTTTCAAGGTGACTTGCAGAGACGACAGAGGGGTTGTGGTTACGATAATTGCCGACAATTATTACGGTTATTCCAAAAAAGAAATCAAGACCCAAATCAGTTACTCGGCCAACTTGTTTGGTTTGGTAGAGGAAGAACATTCCGGTGGAGCGATTGCCTATCCTAGAGGTGTCATGGGAGACATTGTTGATGGAAGCGCTTTTTCGGAAAAATTCGGAAACCAATATAGTTTTGAAGGAGTAAAAGCATTTTTGGGTGATAGAATCGAGGTGAAACCCAATAATTATGCCGTTGACAAGAAATATCCAAACATCGTTTATGTTCCGGAGAATGCCTACATCAATACCAATACCAACAGCATCACTTGGACATACAACAATGAAGAACAAAAAATAATTTTGTCTCCAAACAAAACATACGTTCATCCCACGGGAAATAAATTCAGACTCGAAAAACACAACGCCATCGCTTTGTGGAGAATCGTGAACACTTCCCCCGAAGGCGTTTTTTGCCACAAACCTTGCACGGTTTCGGGTGGTGGTAAATCCGAGATTTCCAAATCGATGCAAAATGCCATTACGTACAGCGCTTTCAATATTTTGGATATAGAAGAAGATTTTAAAAAGGCCGACGAAATCATCGAATACAATTATTCCAACCGATGGAAAAAACGTGATCCCTCCTTGCCGCCTTCAAGAACATTCTTGGATAAACGAAGAACTTTGGGTTCGGCAGTAAAATTATTGACGCCTTCCGAGGAAAACAGCGATGAATTCAACGAATTTATCAAAAACATCCCGGTTCACATCCGATCGTTGGTATTGTTCGTGAAACGTTTGTACCGCCAAGACCACGGTGCCTTGAACTGGAAAGATTGCATGTCGGTTGAAATCATCAACGGCAAAAACGGCACCGGTTTGCAGTACAACAACACGCCGGTTGTGGGAAGCTATGTTCGTATCGGTTTCAACCAAAAAGGGGTGTGGTTGTTGAACAAATTGAGGTCCGATTTTTCTGCTTGCCAAAAAATACAGATGGAGGACGATATTTCGGCTTCCATCACTTTGCCGAGAGCACAGTTCAAAAACTTGAATCCGGAATACACCAATCAAAGTTTGAAAGTGGTGGCCAACTGCGAATCGCATTTGTTCCAAAGACCCGACGAAGCCATCATCAGGGGCTACGACAAAGGCGCCGAAAAAGACATCGTGACCGAAGGCGTGTTTTTGACCAATTACGAACTTTTGACCAAAAAAGATGCCATCGAAATTTTTGAAGACACCATCAATTTTGATAAATATACCCAGCCTGTCAAGGATTTGATAGTGAATATCGTAAACAGTCCCAACGAAGAAGAATATTTCTCGTTGCCATCGCACACTCGAATCGTTGACGGAGAGCCAACCAAAAACCCACGTTATTTGGAGCGCAATATTTTCATCGATGAAACCGAAGCCAGTTATTTGGGCGAAGTGGGGGTTCGTTTGTACCGAAAAATCAAATCGGAAGATCCGGTTGTCAATGTCGTGAATGCCGTTTTGCCCGGAAGACGAAACAATCCGATAGACAAGAAAGCGGGCATTCGTCCCTTGGCGGTTTACAATCCAATCCATTATCAGGAAACACCGGAATTGTTCATGGATTTCATTTGCAGCCTTACCGGAAAATCGCCTTCCACCACAGGAGCTGGTTCCGAAGGAGCCTTGACCAAAGGGCCTTTCAACATGTTGACCCCGACATCCGATTTGAACAATGCCTTGTTGTCGCATATCTTGACCGAATCGAATGCGTTTAGCACGGCAGCGGGTTATGTGGGCGGCGAAAACAAAGTCGATCACGACATCAGTCT
>JAGNPF010000300.1 GCA_017989775.1 Flavobacterium sp. | reverse complement strand
TTCAAGATGTCTAGACACCACATCAAAATCAATGACAACACCCCCAATCTTATCAAGGTATCTACTATTTTTTCGAACTTATACGAACCAGAATTTGTGTTTTGGGATTCCATAATCAACAAGTTTTGTTATATACTGTAGTAAATGTATGAAAAAACAGTAATCCATAAAACACTTTACCCAAAAACAACCCGGAATTAATCTTATTAAAATTCTTTATAAATAAATCAAAACACTAATTATTTTACATCATTTATTAATTTCAAACATTTAATAATTTAAAATTCTTTATGCTCATACATTGCGCTATATTTGTTCAACAAATTTGCTCTTATGGAAGAATGTATTTCTGTTTTTGACATGTTAAAAATTGGCATTGGCCCTTCAAGTTCTCACACATTGGGGCCTTGGCGTGCCGCCGAACGTTTTTTGGGAGAATTGCGCGACCAAAATCTGATGCCTTCCATCCAACGGATAAAAGTCGATTTGTACGGCTCGCTTTCCTTGACCGGAAAAGGCCACTCCACGGATTTGGCCATTTTGTTGGGACTGAGCGGTCAAGATCCCGAAACCATCCCGATAGAAAACATTTCGAAAATTGTAAAAGCAATCCAGGACAAGAACGAAATCATCCTTGGAAACGAAACCACGATTCCTTTCCATTGTTCGGAAGACATCGTTTTCAACAAAAACTTTCTTCCTTTTCACGCCAATGGCTTGTCGTTTATGGCCTCCACTTCCGACGGTAAAGAATATTCCACTACCTACTACTCCATCGGTGGCGGATTTGTGGTGGTGGAAGAACGCGTCAATGCCCAAAAGAAAAACCAGATAAAATGCGCTTTTCCGTTTCCCATCAACAAGGCGACCGAACTTCTGGATTACACGACTCGGGAGAACAAGAAGATTTCGGAAATCGTTTATGAAAATGAAAAATCAATGCGTCCCGAAGCCGAAATTCACCACGAATTGATGCGCATCTGGAACACGATGCTCGAATGCATGTACATCGGTTGCCATTCCGAAGGGATTCTTCCTGGTGGATTACACGTACGCCGAAGAGCTTTTGATATGCACCAACACCTCATTGGATTAGCCAACTATGATTCGCCACAAACTTGGTTGGAACAGATTAGGCTGACAGAAGTAAAATTTCGACAAATCTTGAAATGGGTCAGCTGTTTTGCTTTGGCGGTCAATGAAGTGAATGCTTCTCTGGGTCGGGTTGTCACGGCTCCCACCAACGGAAGTGCCGGCGTCATCCCCGCCGTTTTGATGTACTATTTAACCATAGAAAACCACCAAGCCGGCGAAAAGGAAATCAAACAATTCCTGATGGTGGCCAGCGAAATAGGCAGCATTTTCAAAAAAGGCTCCACCATTTCGGCAGCGATGGGCGGTTGCCAAGCAGAAATTGGAGTTTCCTCGGCAATGGCCGCCGCGGCTTTGTGCGAATTGATGGGCGGAACTCCAGCACAAGTCTTGATGGCTGCCGAAATTGCCATGGAACACCACTTGGGATTGACTTGTGATCCCATTGGCGGTTTGGTACAAATTCCATGCATCGAAAGAAACACGATGGGAGCACTGAAAGCCATCAACGCCGCCGAATTGGCCTTGGAAACCGACCCCAAAAACGCCAAAGTCCCCTTGGACAAAGTAGTCGACACGATGTGGCAAACCGCCAAAGATATGAACAACAAATACAAGGAAACTTCCGAAGGTGGATTGGCCGTGGCCGTAAATATGGCGGACTGCTAATTTCATTATGCGGAAAAACACTCGACTTTCTTATTTCATCCTAATCATTTCCGTGATTACACTGGGAATAATTTCCAGAAAAATGGATGGTGTTCCACTGTTTTTTGGAGACATGCTGTATGCCGTTATGGCGTATTTTGGAATGCGGTTGCTCTTCATCAAAAACAGCCCAAAAACAGCCTTGATTCTTGCTCTAATTTTTTGCTTTTGCATTGAATTTCTTCAACTGTACGATGCCGAATGGCTATTGACAATTCGAAGAACCACCTTGGGACATTATGCTTTGGGACAAGGTTTTCTTTGGAGCGATTTGGGTTATTATACGCTTGGAATCTTGATTGCTTTTGGGATGGATTTCAAATTCATTAAGAGAAATTAATCTTGGTATTCCTTTTCCAAAATTAAACTGTCGCCAATTTAAAGTAAAAAGTACTTCCCAAACCCAATTCGCTCTCCACACCAATGGTTCCTCCTTGGGCTTCAATAAATTCTTTGGAAATGGCCAATCCCAGTCCGGTTCCAGTTTTATGGCTACCAGGAATTTGGAAATATTTATCGAAAACCTTGTTTCTGTAACGAATGTCTATTCCTTTTCCTTTGTCGATCACGGTGAATAAAACTTGGAAAACCTGCTTTAATTTTTTGCAAAAAATCAACACCATTGCCATCGGGAAGCTTGACATCGCAGAGCACCACATCAATATCATTTTGTTCCAATTTCTTGAAACCCGACTTCAAATCGGGCGCTTCAAAAACATCGAAACCTTCGGATTTTATGATTCTGGCTAGAAGTTGGCGCAATTTTTCTTCGTCGTCAATGATGAGAATGTTTTTCAAAACGTGATTTTATGAATTTATTTTCAAAATTAGTTATTTTAGTTATTTGTTGCGGGAATTCATTAAAATACTTTGCCTTAATGGCAATACCATAAAAACACCTCACCTCCATTTTCACATTCCTTCCTAAAATTCAATTTAAAAAAATTCAATTTATTACTTTTACACTCTCAAATTAGAATCAATGCCGAACGTTTCGGAATTAAAATAAAAAAAATGTCTGTAGCAAAAAAAGATTACAAAAGAATTACCACCAAATCGTTGATTGACATGAAAGCCAATGGAGAAAAAATCTCCATGCTTACGGCTTACGATTATTCGATGGCAAAAATCGTTGATGTCGCCGGTGTTGATGCGGTATTGGTTGGAGATTCTGCTTCCAATGTCATGGCGGGTCACGAAACGACTTTGCCCATCACTTTAGACCAGATGATTTATCATGCCTCGAGCGTGGTTCGTGCTGTTAATAGAGCTTTGGTCGTGGTCGATTTACCTTTCGGAAGTTATCAATCGGATCCTAAGGAAGCCTTGCGTTCTGCCATACGAATCATGAAGGAAAGCGGTGGACACGCCGTGAAACTGGAAGGTGGAGCCGAAATAAAAGATTCCATCAAAAAAATATTGAACGCAGGAATTCCCGTTATGGGGCATTTGGGCTTGACC
>JAGNPF010000299.1 GCA_017989775.1 Flavobacterium sp. | reverse complement strand
TCGATTTTGTATGTAAAGGCAATCGGAGACCGCTTTTCACCTCCTCAAAGTCGGAGACTTTGTGGAGCTATTTTTCAAACAAAAAAGCACACACTTTTTGATACAAATCTTCATCGTGCAATTTATGTCCCAAACCTTTGGTTTCCATAAATTGGACATTTTTCCAGGTACCCGCTATTTTTTTTCCTTCCTTGAATAGTACCACAATGTCGTCAATATCGTGGGCCAGAAAACCTTTTACCTCTATTTTGGAAGCAAATTCTCGTGCGGAAAATAAATCGAGATCGTGATTCAACAAGGCTGTGTACTTTTTTTCCAATGCTTTTTCGACTTTATTGTTTAAACCCAATAGCTTGATGAAATTGTTGAAAATAATGTTGAAATCACTTGGAGCACCCAAAATAACCATTTTTTGGATTCCAGGATTTTGATATTTGTATTGGTAATACAAACTCGCTTTTCCTCCCAAAGAATGACCAATGATGTGGTGGGGTTGGTATTTTTTGACAACGACATCCATAAATTCGGCATATTTTGTGACCGTGAATTCTTTGCCGCTGGACAAACCTTGTGCTGGGCCATCGATGGCGATGATGGTGCTTCCTGATTTTTTCAGGTAAGGCAACATTTTTTTCCATCTGGAGGAATTGCTTTCCCAGCCGTGAATCAGCAAAATAACGGTTTCGTTTCCTTTCCAAATATAAGTTTGAATAGTATCCTCGTTATATTGAATAGTTTTCAACTGGGCACCTTGGAGCGTTTTGGGAAGCTTGTCTTTGGTCAATTTTCCTTTTCTGGGTTCGCTGAAATAACCGTGGGCCAATTGGGCAGCTTTTTCTGGAAATACAAAGCTCATCAGGTTGATATAGAACCCTATCGATTTGGTCAACAAAAAATAAAATGCTTTTTTCATGAAACTTATGATTAATAGGCTAATGGCACTAAAAAATAAAAGTCCGCATAGCGGACTAAATATAGCATAAAAAAAGTCCCGATGTGTATCGGGACTTGAATATTTTTAGAACTTGGCAAAAAGCTGTTCCATTTTCTCTTTTTCTTCTTCGGCCAATACGCTGTCCACCAAGATTCTTCCAGAGTGCTCATCGGTGATGATTTTTTTTCTGGCGGCAATCTCCACTTGTGTTTGTGGTGGAATCGTGAAGAATGACCCTGCAGATGCTCCTCTTTCGATGGAAACAACGGCCAATCCATTGCGAACGCTTGAACGGATTCTGTCATAAGCTGCCAATAAACGAGTTTCGATTGTAGCTCTATATTCGGCTGATTTCTCGGACAAGTAAGCTTCTTCTTTGGCAGTCTCGGCCATGATGGCGTCCAATTCTGATTTCTTGTGTTTCAAGTGATTAGATTTAGTTTCTAATCTTTCTTTTGATTGTGAAATGATTTCTTTCTTGTGCTCGATGGAAGCTTTCATTTCCTTGATTTGCTTCTCGGCCAATTGGATTTCCAATTCTTGAAACTCCACTTCTTTGGTCAAAGAGTTGAATTCTCTATTGTTGCGTACACTTTCTTGTTGTTTGGTGTATCTTTTGATGGCTTCTTTGTGCTCGTCTATGGAGTTTTTTCTTACTTTGATTTGCTCTTCAATAGTTTCAAGCTCCCCTTTCAGTTTTTCCGAACGTGTGCTTAATCCAGCAACTTCATCTTCCAAATCTTCCACTTCAAGAGGAAGTTCGCCTCTCACGTTTCTAATTTCGTCAATTCTAGAATCGATTAATTGTAAATCGTAAATTGCTCTTAATTTGTCTTCAACACTCAATTCTTTTGTAGTTGTCATATTCTATTGTCTATAAGTACTTAACTGGATTTGTATTTTCTTCTGATAAAACGATTGCAAAATTAAGGATTTTTTTTCTAAGAAAATCAACAATATAATTTTTTGTATAACGTTCGCTTTCAAAATGACCAATATCCGCCAAAATCAATTGGTTTTCGGCTTCGTAAAATTGGTGGTACTTCAAATCGGCCGTCAAAAAAGCGTCGGCTCCAGCCTGAATGGCATTTTTTATGGCAAAACTTCCCGAACCGCCCAGAACCGCCACTTTTTTTATCGACTTGCCCAAAAACGAGCTATGTCGAATACCGTCGGCCTGCATTTTATCTTTCACGAAATCCAGAAAGGCTGTTTCCTCCATCGGAACGTTCAATTCGCCAATCATTCCCAAGCCCAAGTTTTGGTTTTTGTTCTGCAAATCATAAACTTCATAAGCCACTTCTTCGTAAACGTGATTTTTGAAAAGAGCCTTCAAAATTTTGTTTTCCAGATGCTTTTCGAACGTGACCTCGATTTTGATTTCTTCGTTTTCCACAAATTCAAAACGTTCCCCAATCTCGGGACTGCTGTTTTCGTTGCCCATATAAGTGCCAATGCCTTTCGAGTTGAAACTGCAGTTTTCATAATTGCCAATGTTTCCCGCGCCTGCATCAAACAAGGCATTTCGCAATTTTTCGGCATTTTCGGGAATGGTGTAAGTCACCAGTTTTCGAATGAAATTGGTTTTAGGAATCAGGATTTTGGTATTGGTCAACCCCAAGGCATCACAAAATATTTTGTTCACGCCCGCTTGATGATTGTCCAAGGCGGTGTGGACGGCATAAATGGCGATGTCGTTTTTTATGGCTTTGATAATGGAACGCTCCACATAGTTTTTGCCCGTGATTTTCTTCAATCCCGAAAACAAGATGGGATGAAAACAAACAACCAAATTGCAATTTTTGGCAATTGCTTCATCAATTACGCTTTCCAGGGCGTCGTGGCAAACCAAAACTCCCGTGGCTTCCGAGTTTTGGTTTCCTACCAATAAACCCACGTTGTCAAAATCTTCGGCATAGGCGAGGGGCGCCATTTCTTCGAGTACGGAAATTATTTCTTTGATTTTCATATTGAACACAGATTTCACAAATTTCACGGATTTCACAAATTATTTTTTTATGAAATCCGTGAAATCTCTTTTAGAATTATAATTCAAAGATAAAATATTCTACTTTCGTATTATGAATTTACTTCGAAAAATACTCTTTCCTTTTGCCGTTTTATACGGATTCATTACAAGCATTCGGAATTTTCTTTTTGACAAAGGAATGCTGAAATCCCATTCTTTTAATGTTCCCATTATTGCCGTTGGAAACCTCAGTGTGGGCGGCACCGGCAAAACACCACAAATTGAATATTTGATTCGCTTGCTTTCTCCAAAATACAAGATTGCCACCTTAAGTCGAGGTTATAAAAGACAGTCCAAAGG
>JAGNPF010000025.1 GCA_017989775.1 Flavobacterium sp. | reverse complement strand
GAAATTATTAGAGTGGGTGACGAAGCCAAAAACTGGAATGCGATTGAAGCTTTCGTGGGTTTGAAAGGAGCTCGTCTAAAACGTGAAGCTGTTTTAAAAGCAGAATCAGAAGCGAAAATGGAAAAATTGGCCGCCGGATTCGAAAAAACAGAAAGCGGATTGCGTTACCAATTCATCCAGAGAGGTGAAGGCATACAGGCACAAGCCGGAAAAACGGTTTCTGTTCACTACGAAGGTTCGTTGGAAAACGGAAAAGTTTTCGATTCTTCTTATCCAAGAAAAAAACCAATCGAATTCAAATTGGGAATTGGTCAAGTGATCGAAGGTTGGGACGAAGGAATCGCCTTGTTGAAAGTGGGAGACAAAGCGCGTTTCGTGATTCCGTCTGATTTAGGATACGGTCCTCGTGGGGCAGGAGGAGTAATTCCACCAAACGCTACTTTGATTTTCGACGTAGAATTGATGGACGTAAAATAGTATTAAGTATCAAGACTTAAGACAGTATTTTTCATGGAATCCCAAAGCGAGAGTTTTGGGATTTTTTATTGCTTTTATAATTATTAAAAATCAAAAGGCTTACTTCCATTTAATGCTACAACCCATACTTGGCTTTTGGACAGGATTTATGACTCTATTGTAGATTACGCCATCGATGGCACCTCGCAAATCACTTCCGCTTAACGGAATGCCGTTTCCCGGTCGGCTGTCGTCCAATTGTCCATGATAAACTAATTTGTCTTGGTTGTCGAACAAGAAGAAGTCGGGAGTGCAGGCGGCATCGTAGGCTTTGGCCACTTCTTGGGTTTCGTCGTATAGATAAGGAAATTCAAACTTGTTTTCGAAAGCAAATTCGGTCATCAATTCAGGGGAATCCTGCGGATAATTTACGGTATCATTACTGGAAATAGCAATGATTCCAATGCCTTGAACTCTGTAATCATTGGCAATCATAACAATTTCTTCTACAACGTGATGCACATACGGACAATGATTGCAGATGAACATGACGAGAGTTCCCTTCTCTCCCTTTGAATCAAAAAAAGAAAAGCTTTCGTTGGAGTTCGTGTCTTTTAAATAAAACTCAGGAGCAGTTGTTCCGAGCGCTACCATGTTTGAAGAAGTTTTCGACATTTTTTGTTTTCGTTAAGAGTTTAAAGTTATGAAAATTGTGTAATTAATTTCAAAAAAAAACACCTTTAATACATAAGGTGTTTAATGGGGAAACGATTAATTGTGAGAAGGATTAGTTACTGTAATTATTCTTAAAACTTTATTGCCAGATGGCAACATCCAATTTACTTCATCATTTTCTTTGAAGCCAATTATAGCTACAGATAGTGGCGCCAAAACAGAAATCTTGCCTTCTTTAAGGTTGGCTAATGAAGGCATGACAATTTGAATCTTCATTTGTTGTTTGCTATTAACATCTTCGATTATAGCAAAGGAATTGATACGAATAATATTGGCATCAAAAACATCTTCTTCCTTTACAATTGCTCGATCTAGTTCTTGTGTAAGCAAGGCTATTTCTCTAATATTGGAGGCATCTTTTGCACTTTTTACTAATTTGCGAAGGATCGTGTAATCGCTCTTTGTTAAAATTGGAGTCAGTTTCATAGTTGATTTATTTAATTATTATTTTATGATGGAATTTTTTCTTTTATATAAGCAATAAAATGATAAATAAGTCAAAAACTACCTGCTCAAAAGTAAATAGTAGTTAACTCAGTTATTTTTAAATTTCGTAATGGTGTTGTGTAGAAAACCTTCGTCTGAAGTAGATTGTTTTTTTTGTATAGACGAAGGTCTAATCGACAAAGGCTTTTGAATGCGAAAATTTAGCGCTACACACAAGTACCTCTTTGAAAAAAGAGTGGCAGGTAGAGCTTGTATTTGTGATAATGGTCATATAAAAAAATTTCGCTTTGCAAAAGTACATTCATTTTTCAAGTATTAATATTATTTTGCAGAATTTATATTTGATTTAACAACAAAATTTGGAAAAAGACGCACTACTCAGCCAGTCGAAAGGTTTAAGTAAGGGAAAAATATTGTTTTTTGAAGTGAAAATCGTAAATTAGTCTGATACACATTAGCTACTCAATAGAAAACAAAATTATGGCTTTAACTTGGACTGAATTCGAAAAAGTGGAAATGCGCGTGGGGACTATCCTTGAAGTCAATGATTTTCCCGAAGCCAGAAAGCCGGCTTACCAGCTCACGATTGATTTTGGTTCCGATCTTGGAATTCGAAAAACTTCCGCACAAATTACCAAACGCTATCAAAAAGAAGGTTTACTGAACAGACAGATTGTTGCAGTGGTCAATTTCCCCAAAAAGCAAATCGGCAAGTTTATGAGCGAATGTTTGGTCCTGGGAGCCGTAGGCGAAGAAGGCGACGTGATTTTATTGGGACCCGATTGCAAGATTGAAAACGGCTTGCGTATAGGATAAAAAAAGTCCGAGAATCTTTCGATTCTCGGACTTGCAGGTTGGTTTGGTTAGTTATATTTATTTGGTTTGTTTTAAAAATTAAATATCGTCAAAATCAATATCGGTGAAGCTTGATGTTGATGGTATTGCAAATTCTTCTTCCGTTTTTTCGGAAACATATTCTTTTTTGAAATCTTTTTGGTGTCTTTCAGAGATTACTTCTTCGCCTTTGTGGTTCAAAACGTAGGAAGTCATTTCCTCCAAAATCTCCGTAAAAGAGGCAAAATCTTCTTTGTATAAATATATTTTGTGTTTCTTGAAGTGAAAAGAACCGTCAACTTCGGTAAATTTCTTGCTTTCGGTAATGGTAATGTAATAATCGTCGGCTTTAGTGGCTCTTACATCAAAGAAATAAGTTCTTCTTCCGGCTCGTAATACTTTTGAAAAAATCTCTTCTTTTTCTAACAGGTCATTTTCTCTCATAATCCTTCTGTCTATTTATGGTTGTTAAGCAGTAACCAAAAATCCAAAAAATATATGTATTATACAACAATTATAGCAATTCTTTTTCAGAAAGTTGTTTCAAATACAAGGCGGCATAGTAGCCGTCTTCATTTATCAATTGATTATGAGAGCCTTGTTCCACGATTCGTCCTTCGTCGAGGATGATGATTCGATCGGCATTTTTTGCCGATGATACCCTGTGGCTGACAATAATGGTGGTTTTGTTCTCGCAAATCGTCTGCAAGTTGTTCAAAATCGCTTCTTCGGTTTCGGTATCTACGGCCGAAAGGCAGTCGTCAAAAAGCAGGATTTCAGGATTTTTGATAATCGCCCTGGCTATGGAAACCCTTTGTTTTTGGCCACCGGAAAGCGTGATGCCTCTTTCGCCCAGAATGGTTTCGTATTGTTTGTTGAAACCCATAATGTTGTCGTGCACCACGGCACTTTTGGCGGCAGCCTGTACTTCTTCGTCAGTGGCGTTTTCTTTGCCAAATTTGATGTTGTTTTTGATGCTGTCCGAAAACAAAAAGGCGTCCTGCGGCACAATCCCGATACTGTTTCGCAAATCAAACAAATTTAGGCTGCCAATTTCTTTTCCGTCGATGGTAATGTGTCCGTCGGTCACGTCATACAAACGGGATATCAAGGAGATTATGGTAGATTTTCCGGAACCTGTTTTTCCGAGAATTGCCAGTGTTTCGCCTTTGTGCACCGTGAAGGTCACGTTTTCCAATGCTTTTATATTGGTGTCTTCATAAGTGTAGCTCACGTTTTCGAAAGCAATCGTGCCTTCTATAATCGATCTTTCTGGGTTGTTGTTTTGTATTTCAGGGACAATTTTCAAAAATTCGTTGATGCGTTTTTGGGAGGCTTCGGCTTCCTGCACCATCGATGAAACCCAACCCAAGGAAGCCACGGGCCAAGTCAGCATATTTACGTATAGGATAAACTCGGCAATGGTTCCAATGCTTTTTATCGTTCCGTTGATGTACATTAATCCTCCAAAATAAATCACGACCAAGTTGCTGATTCCAATAAGCGCCATCATCAGGGGACCAAACAAAGCCTGGATTCTGGCCAAACTCAAACTCTTACTTTTGCTTTCTTCTGCCAATTCCACCATATTGTTTTGGTGTTGGTCTTCCAAAGAATAGGCTTTTATAACCCGGATTCCCGAAAAAATTTCTTGGGTAAAACTGGAAACTTTCGATAAATATTGTTGGAAAACGGTACTTCTGATATTGATTTCGGAACTGATTCTAAAAATAGCATACGACAAAATAGGCAACGGGAGTAAGGTGTACAAAGTCAGCAACGGCGACACGTTGAACATATAAACAATCACGATGGCGAAACGAATCACCGTATTGATGGTGTACATCACAGCTGGTCCAACATACATTCTCACTTTGGAAACATCTTCGCTGATGCGGTTCATCAAATCTCCCGTTCGGTTTTGTTTGTAGAAATTCTGCGACAGGTTTTCGTATTGCCTGAAAACCTCGTTTTTCAAATCGAATTCAATGTGGCGCGACATCACGATAAGGGTTTGTCGCATTAAGAAAGTCAGGAAACCGGCAATAACCGTTGTGGCAATAATCAACAAGATGTCGGAGATTAATTCCTGGCGAATGAAAGATTTGGAAATGGTTTCGTCCTTGGCGAAATCTTCGATTGCCTTGAATGATTTACTGATTAGTTTTGGCGTAAACAGCGAAAATATTTGCGCCACTATGGTAATGATGATTCCCAGCAAAAAACTGAACTTGTATTTGACGAAATATTTGTTGAGATAAAGTAATTCTTTCATGACGGTCGGTAATTCTTAAGAAATCCAAAGGTAAGATGAAATTCAGATATTTTTCAAGTTTAATTATATTTTAAAAAAGGAAATACTTATTTTTGCAAACTAATTTAATAAAAGTTCTTACAAGGTGGTAAATAGAAGACACATTCGCGTTAAGGTCATGCAATCCATTTATGCGATGCATCAAAATGGTTCGGATAATTTGGAAAAGGAAGAAAAATTTCTTTATTACAGCATCGATGCCATTCAGGATTTATACCTTGTCATGCTCTCTGCCTTGATAGAAATTTGCAAAAAAGAAACCGTCTTTTTGCACCTGTCCAGCCAAAAACATCTTGCCACTCCGCAAGAGCGTAAACCCAACGAGAAGTTTATCAAAAACGCTATTTTTCAAATACTTGCCGAAAACAATTCGTTGAGCATTGCATTGGAAAACCGTAAAATTGACAATTGGAATTTGAACGATGATTACATTTTGTTGCTTCTCAACGACATCAAGCAAAGCAAATTGTACCAAAATTATATGAGCAATTCGGTAAATACCTTCGAAGAAGACAAGGAATTTATTGTCAATTTGTTCATGGACGTGATTGTTCCAAACGATAAATTATACGATTATCTGGAAGACCATAAATTGACTTGGATTGACGATATTCCGGTGGTAAACACCGAAATCATCAAGCAATTGAAAGCCATAAAAAATGTTGAAGGTGGCGGTTTTAGGGTTCCAAAATTGTTCAAGGACAACGAAGACAAGGATTTCGTGAGAGATTTGTTCCGAAAAACAGTCCTGAACGAAAGGGAATTGGCCAAGGAATATGATGACAAAACCCCAAACTGGGACAGCGACAGGATTGCCGAAATTGACACGATAATCTTGAAAATGGCTATTTGCGAATTTTTGAAATTCCCTTCGATTCCGGTGAAAGTTAGTTTGAACGAATATCTGGAATTGGCCAAGGAGTATTCCACCCCCAAAAGTAGCATCTTCATCAACGGAATTTTGGATAATTTAGTCAAAGAATTAGAAGCCAACGATAGAATCAAAAAGATCGGTCGTGGGTTGATGTAAAAAAAAAAAACAACAATAATCAAATAACAAAAAAGAATTTAAAATTATGGAACAATTAACTCAATTTGCACCGTTTCTATTAATGTTTGTAGTAATCTATTTCTTCATGATTAGACCACAACAAAAAAGAGCCAAACAAGAGAAAGAGTTTGAAAGTGCTTTGAAAGTAGGCGATAAAATCATCACCAAAAGCGGTCTTCACGGAAAAGTGGCCGAACTATCGGAAGGAACCGTTGTTATCGAAACAATGGCCGGAAAACTGAAAATGGAACGTTCTGCTATTTCCATGGAAATGAGTGCCACTTTGAACAAAAAATAGTTTTTTGATGCGATAATTCGCTTGTCAAAACGATAAAAAAGAGCCTGTTTAAAATTTTTAGACAGGCTCTTTTATTTTTTCGAGTTGTTTGTCTTGAATTCTAGAAAACAAAATCAAACCAACGATAGCGCCAATCGTAGCAAACAACATATCCGATTGGGTGTCCCAAACATAGCCTTGGGTTCCCAAAAAAGCATCGCCACCATCTCCGGTTGCCAATGAAACCCACCATTCGATCCATTCGTAAGCCGCACTTATGGCCAAACAAATGGAGACAATTATGAAATTGAAAAAACTTGGATTGCCAATTACCTTCTTGCGAATGAACAATTCCCGGATAATCATTGCGGGAACCAATCCTTGGGCAAAATGTCCCACCTTGTCATAATTATTCCTGCTTTGATGAAAAATCTCCCGAATATAATCAAAGAGGGGAACTTCGGCATAAGTATAATGACCGCCCACGAACAGAATGATGCAATGAATCAGAATCAACAAATAGGTAAAATTGGTAAACCTGAATTTTTTGAAAGTTAAGACCAATATCAAAAAACCGATTATTGCTGGAATAATTTCCAGGAAACAGGTAAATCCTTCTTTCGGATTTATGATTGACCAAATAAAGGTTCCAAAAAACACGGCCAACATACTATAGATATTCTTCATTTGGTTTGGGTTAAGTTCAAAATATTTCAAGGCTAAAATATAGAAATAAATTCATTAAAATTATAAAGGGTTACTTTTAATAAACGTTGTAAATTTGCAGCTTTAAACTCAGAAAATGCTTCAAGTAAAAAATATTTCCTTTACCTATATTGAAAATCCCGTAATCGAAAACATCAGTTTTGAAATTGCCAAAGGCCAAAATGTGGCCTTGATTGGCGAAAGTGGTTGCGGCAAAAGCACCTTGTTGAAACTGATGTATGGTTTGTATGATTTGGACAATGGTGAAATTCACTATGAGGACAAGCAAATACTCGGTCCAAAATACAACCTGATTCCGGGCGAAGATTACATCAAATATTTGGCTCAAGATTTTGATTTGATGCCGTATGTAACGGTCGAAGAAAACGTGGGCAAATTTTTGTCCAATATTTATAAAGCCGAAAAAAAAGCGCGCGTTCAAGAATTGCTGGAAATGGTCGAAATGACCGAATTTGCCAAAGTAAAAGCAAAATACCTGAGCGGAGGCCAACAACAAAGAGTGGCTTTGGCAAGGGTTTTGGCATTGGAACCAGAAATTTTATTGTTGGACGAACCCTTCAGCCAGATTGATTCTTTCCGAAAAAATGCCTTGCGACGCAATTTATTCAATTATTTCAAGAAAAAACAAATCACTTGTATCATTGCGACTCACGATAGTACTGAAGCTTTATCCTTTTCGGATGAAACCATAGTTTTGCAAAACGGGAAATTGATTGCCAAGGGAAATTCCAAAGAACTGCACGACAATCCGCCCAATTATTATGTCGCTTCCCTTTTTGGAGAAGTAAACGTATTGAAACTATCTCATTTTGTCGATTTGGAAGAGGAAGATGAAACGCTTTTGTTGTATCCGTATCAATTAAAAGTGGTTGAAGTAGGAAAAATGAAAGCTGTCGTGAAGCAATCTTATTTCAAGGGAAGCCATTATTTAATCAAAGCCGCTTTCGAAAGAAGAGCCATTTTCTTCGAACACGATTCGGAACTCGAATTGAACCAGGAAGTAATTTTGTCGGTTGACCTATAGTTAGAAATAAAAAAAATCCTTTCCGTTTTTTGATAAAAGGAAAGGATTTTGATTTTAAAATCGGATGTGCTCTATTTAAAATAAGAAAACGTTTCGTTGTTTTCCATCTTCAATAAAGTTTCATAAATCAATTTAATCACGTTTTCCACGTCTTCGCGATGCACCATTTCCACCGTGGTGTGCATATAACGAAGCGGCAAAGAAATTAAAGCCGATGCAACTCCGCCATTGCTGTAGGCAAACGCATCGGTATCTGTACCCGTAACTCTTGAAGATGCTAATCGTTGGAAAGGAATGTTTTTTTCTTCGGCAGTATTCAATATCAATTCTCTTAAATTATTTTGAACCGCTGGAGCATAAGTAACAACAGGGCCTTTTCCAATTTTGGTTTCTCCCTCAATTTTCTTGTCAATCATTGGAGTGGTGGAGTCGTGGCAAACATCGGTTATGATGGCCACGTTGGGTTTGATGGTTTTGGTAATCATTTCGGCACCACGAAGTCCCACTTCTTCCTGAACGGAATTGGTGATGTATAGTCCAAAAGGAAGCTTGATTTTATTTTCGTGCAACAAACGGGCGACTTCGGCAATCATAAATCCACCCATTCTATTGTCAATGGCGCGACAAACAAATTTGTTTTCGTTCAAAACCATAAATTCATCAGGATACGTAATCACGCAACCCACGTGAACACCCAGCGCATCCACTTCTTCTTTTTTGGAACAACCAATGTCTATGAATAAATTATCAATTTTTGGCGTTTCTTCCTTGCCGCGATTTCGAGTATGAATGGCGGGCCATCCAAAAACGCCTTTCACGATTCCTTTTTTGGTATGAATGTTTACTCTTTTAGAAGGCGCAATCTGATGATCGGAACCGCCATTTCTAATTACGTAAATCAATCCGTCGTCTGTTATGTAATTCACATACCAGGAAATTTCATCGGCGTGACCTTCAATGACTACCTTATAAGGAGCATCTGGATTAATGACTCCTACGGCAGTTCCGTAAGTATCCGTGATAAAAGTATCAACATAAGGTTTTAGATAATCCATCCACAGTTTTTGACCAGAACTTTCATATCCAGTAGGGGAAGCATTATTAAGGTAGTTTTCTAAAAATGCAAGAGAAGTGTCTTTTAATATCGATTTTGAACTCATAAAATTATTTTTTGCTAAATTATAAATTTGAGATTAGAGTTGTATATATAATGTATAATTTTGTGCCATATAAATTTTACAATATGAAGATTATAAATTTCCTTTTGTTTTTTCTTTTCATCTCAATTGCAGTCAATGGACAGGTGGTTCAAAAAGCGATTGAACCAATGGGGTATGTTTTATCAGAAAACGACACTATATTTAATGACACCATTCAATTAGAAGAAATAGTTATATATAAAGGTAAGGTGGATGAGGAATCAAGAAAACAATTTGAACTTCTCAAAAACCGAGTTTTTAGGACCTATCCCTATGCAAAACTTGCTTCAGAGCGATTGACGGCACTTAATAGAGGAATGGCCAGTCTCAAGACGAGCAAGGAAAAAAAGAAATATTTCAAAATTGTCGAAGACTATCTTAACAATGAATTCGAAGCAAGGCTCAAAAAACTTTCCCGCAAGCAAGGGCAAATACTTATCAAATTGATTCACCGCCAAACAGGGGTTACGACTTATGAATTGGTAAAGACCTTAAAAAGTGGATGGACGGCATTTTGGTCCAATACAACTGCCAAAGTATTCGATCTTGACTTGAGAACCCCTTATGCTCCCTATCAAGTCAACGAAGATTTCCTGATAGAGACCATATTGGTCAGGGCTTTCGAATCTGGACGATTGGTAAATCAACCTCCAGCAAAACCAGTAAATTATAACGACCTGAATGATTTTTGGTGGAACAAGGCTGTCAATGAAAAGAAATAGCTTTGATTTGGACGTTACCCCTTAAACAGAAAAGCTGCTGTCTCGTCGACAGCAGCTTTTCTGTTTAAGGGGTCGGGCTATTCGCTGCAAGTCCTCGCCCTGCAGAAAAGCAGGGCTGTGGGCTTTTCACTGCTATCCCTAATGCAGCTTTTCAGGGACAAGGTTCCGCGATTTATGACGCTACAAATTTTTCTACTATATATAGACTAGTTTTTACAAGATCTTTCCACTGCTGTCAGGCTAGGACATTCGTTTTGACAAGCCTCTATTTTTTTAAAAACCGCCATATCCTTAATATGTATTAACCCACTGGGTGCAATGTTTGAAATG
>JAGNPF010000298.1 GCA_017989775.1 Flavobacterium sp. | reverse complement strand
TTGTTTACGATTCAGCAACCGACAGCTATCAATGTCCACAAGGAGAAACATTAAAAACGACGGGAAAATGGCATAAGAAAAGCGGTCGAACCGAGCAAAGCGGTTACCAATTCAAAAAATATAGAACACCCGCCTGTAAAGAATGTCCTGTAAAATCGCTTTGCACAAGCCGATCCGGAGGAAGAGAACTCGACCGCAGCGAATATGCAGATGCGGTGGAGGAAAACAACCAACGTTATCGGGAAAACGGACAATTATATCGGCGAAGACAGGAAATTAATGAGCATATTTTCGGCACCATAAAACGACAATGGGGTTATAATCACACGAATTTAACGGGATTAGAGAAAGTAAATGGTGAACATAGTTTGATTATGTTAGTTTACAACATCAAACGCGCGATGAATATTCTTGGAGTTGCAGACTTGATTGCGAAATTGAGAAACTGGAAATCACCTTACAAGAGCAAAGTCTTGTTTTTAATAAAAACGGCTTATTTTAAGCTGAAATTAGCCCTTGTTTTTGAAACAGAAAAGTTGGTGGCATAAAAATAACAAGTCGTTAAAAGGTCTTAAATGCTTTGCAATCCGCTAAAAAAATGGTTGATGAGTAGTAAATTGGAGTTTTTTCACATCCTGACGTTTTGCGTATTGGCGATGGTGCGGTTTTAACGCGGAAACTTTCTTATTATAAATTAATCTTCGAAACATCTAAAATGGTTAAACATGCGATTCCTCCGCACTATTGCCAATACGCTGTTGAACTAAACCTCCGGTAGCTTTTCCCGATTCGCCGTTTCATTATTTTTGTTTATTATTAACCAAAAATAAAATCTCTAAAATGGCTACAAAAAAAATCTCCGGAGGATTTAAGAACGAACAAAATTTTGAACCGCGCTTCAAGCGAAGTTAATGGTTTCGCCGAACTTCTGCAACGTTTTGAAAGGAATATTTCTATCTTGGGCAGAAGTCCCAGAACCTTTGATAATTATTCTCGGCACGTCGCTGCAATCGCTCTTCATTTCGGAAAAATCCCTACCGAATTGGATCCCGAAGAAGTCAAAGATTATCTTTTTGAACTTCAGCAACGCAGCAAAACTCCTTCCCAAACTTATTTTAAACACACCGTTTACGGACTTCGGTTTCTCCTTAAAGCTGAAGGGTTGCCTTACGGTTTTCTGCATCTTCCCGCCATTCCAAAAGTCAATAAACTGCCCACGATTTTGAGCCGACAGGAAGTTTGGCGCATGCTTCAAAGTGCAGATTTGCTGAAACATAAACTGCTCATCGGTTTGATTTACGGGTGCGGACTGCGATGTATGGAAGTCAGAAATATCGAACTTCATCATCTGGATTTTGACCGACAAATGCTTCACGTTGTTCAAGGTAAAGGTCAGAAAGACCGTTATGTTCCGTTATCTGAGCATTTGATTCGGGGACTGAAAACCTTTATTTCCGTAGAAAATCCGGTTCAATATTTATTCAATGGAAATCAAAATCGAAATATTGAAGAGATTGATCAGGTAAGTTCAAATAGACCGGACTTCGATTCCCGATACAGCCAAAGAGGCGTTCAGTGGGTCATTAAAACGATTAGTAAAAAAGCAGGAATCACTAAAGATGTTCACACCCACACTTTGCGACACAGCTTTGCCACGCATTTGTTGGAAGATGGCGTTTCCATTATTATGGTTCAGAAACTTTTGGGTCATGAAAGAATAGAATCGACGATGGAATATCTTCATGTTTGCCAATTGTCGGATCAAAAACCACACAGTCCTTTGGATACCGTTTTCGCTTTATGCCGCAAAAATGGAAACCCGAAGTAAAGGCGGAAGTGTTGCTGAAGTGCTTCGAAATCTCAATTTATCGGCACAAAATTTTACGATTCATCAGGAAAAAACGCTTCGTGCTTTAACGTATTGCCGAACTTCTGCTTTGGGAGGACATATCGATGCGTGTGATGGTTGCGGAAACATTTCCATCAGTTACAACTCGTGTCGGAATCGGCATTGCCCGCAATGTCAAGGTCATAAAAAGGAAGAATGGATCCAGAAACGCGAGCAGGAATTGTTGCCGTGCAGTTATTATCACGTGGTTTTTACTTTGCCCGAAGAATTGAATGGTTTAGCAATAAAAAATCCAAAATTAGTTTATAAAACCTTATTTGATGCGAGTTGGGACACTTTACATCAATTTGGAAAAAACAAGGGAATCCAATTGGGAATGATTGCAATTTTGCACACTTGGGGACAGAATCTCTCGCTTCATCCGCATTTGCACTGCATTGTTCCGGGTGGTGGAATGACGAAACAGAGAAAATGGCGGGCGAAGATAAAATCTGATAAATATTTGTTTTGTATAAAAGCTTTAAGCACGGTTTTTCGGGCGAAGTTTTGCGAAAAATTAAAGGAAAACTGTGCAGAAAATTATGCAGAAATCCGAAAAGAATTGTGGTCGAAAAACTGGGTTGTTTATGCCAAAAGACCATTTGGTGGGCCGAAACAGGTGATTGAATATTTGGGAAGATATACGCACAAAGTCGCCATCAGCAACCACAGAATCAAAGAAGTGACGGATAAAGAGGTTCGTTTCAGCTACAAAGATTATCGAAAAGGCGGTGAAAAAAAAGAAATGACCTTATCGAATACTGAATTTGCGCGCAGATTCAGTCTTCATATTTTGCCAAAAAGGTTCGTGAGAATCCGTCATTACGGGATTTTAAGCAGTTCATGGAAACGGGGCAAACTTCAGGATTTGCAAAGCACTTTAAAAATCCAAATTCCGGAAGCAAAACCCAAAACGTTGCTTAAAAAATGCCGGTGTTGCAAGGAGGGAAACCTCGTGACCATCGCTCTTTTCGGACAACGAGGACCGCCACAGGATTTTCTTTTCGTAACCCGAACTTCATCTGCAAAATAACCATTGTGGGTAAGGGAAATTGTGTTCTGCCACAAAGAAAAACCGCCGAAAACTTCTTCTAAAGGCTACCAAACGCCACAAAAAAAGCAGTCCTTCTAAAAACTGCTTTGTATATCAAAATTCTAAAAACGACAACTCCATAAGATTACCAAGTGGGGAGGAAAAGCCACCGAAGGTTCCGTTCAACGGGCTTTCATTGTTGGCTTTTCAAGCCCAACGAAAGCTTAGTTATTTTGAGCCTACCATTAACGAAACATTAGCTGATTTGGCGGAACATTATGAGACCACCATTTTACCGGCACGCAGTTATAAACCCAGAGATAAATCTTTGGTAGAAGGTGCAGTAAAGATAC
>JAGNPF010000297.1 GCA_017989775.1 Flavobacterium sp. | reverse complement strand
TGTACGGTTGGAGCTTTTTCGCCGTGATACAAACCGGGACAATTGCTGCCGTGGGTGTGGCTTTTTCTAAATTTACCGCTTATTTATATCCTCCGGTGAGCGAAAAAAATATTATTTATGAATTGGGCGATTTCCAACTGCACGCTGCCCAAATCGTTTCGATAATCACCATTGTTTTGTTGAGTTACATCAACAGTCGTGGCGTGAAAAACAGCAAGATTTTGCAAACGGTCTTGACGGTCATTAAAATAGCCTCCATTTTCGGATTGATAGTTTTCGGATTCGTGGCTGCCAAAGCAGAAGTTTGGGATGCCAACTGGGCCAATGCTTGGGCTTCACAATCGATGGATGTCGAGACGGGTTCTTGGCTTCCCATTAGTGGTGTGGCCTTGGTTTCGGCAATGTCGGCGGCGTTGGTGGGTTCGCTGTTTTCGAGTGTGGCTTGGGAAGGCGTGACTTTTATCGCTGGCGAAATCAAGAATCCAAAGCGAAACGTGGGATTGAGTTTGTTTCTGGGAACCTTGATTGTGAGTTGTATTTATATTTTGGCCAATGTGATGTATTTGGCGGTGGTTCCTTTGCAAGACATTGCCACAGCCGAATCCGACAGGGTGGCCGTGGTGGCTTCGCAAAATATTTTTGGAAACATTGGAACAGTGATTATCGCCTTGATGATCATGATTTCGACTTTTGCCTGTAACAACGGCTTGATCATGGCGGGTGCTAGGGTTTATTACACGATGGCGCAAGACGGATTGTTTTTCAAAAAAGCGTCCCATTTGAATAAAGCCAGCGTTCCGGCCTGGGCATTGTGGGCACAATGTATTTGGGCTTCGGCTTTGTGTTTGACCGGGAAATATGGCGATTTGTTGGACTTTGTCGTGATTATTGTTTTGGTGTTTTACATCCTGACCATTTACGGAATTTTCATTCTTCGCAAAAAAATGCCCGATGCCGAAAGACCTTATAAAGCTTTTGGTTATCCGTTTTTGCCGGCGCTTTACATTCTTATTGCCATTGCTATTGGTGTTGCTTTGTTGTACACCAAACCCAGCACTTGCGGTTGGGGTGTTTTGATAATGCTGATAGGAATCCCGATTTATTATTTGACAAAACAGAAAGAATAGTGTTCAGTTATCGTTAATAAAAAATCCGTCTCGTTATAAAACTTGACGGATTTTCTATTTATAAAGAATCAAGTCTTGATACTTAATTCTTGTATCTTGATACTAACGAAATTAAGCGTAAACCAAATCTTCCAAAGCAGTTTCCACGTCTTCAAAAGGTAGGTTCCAAGCATCGGCAACACCTTTGTAAAGAATTTTGCCATGGGCAACATTGAGTCCTTTTTTCAATTCTTCGTTTTCGGCACAGGCTTTTTTCCATCCTTTGTTGGCCAATTGCAAAGCATAAGGCAAAGTGGCATTGGTCAACGCCAATGTGGAAGTGTAAGGAACGGCACCGGGCATATTCGCCACGCAATAATGAACGATGTCGTCGATGATGAAGGTCGGGTTTTCGTGTGTTGTTGGTGAACAAGTTTCGATGCAACCTCCTTGATCAACGGCAACATCGACCACCACGGTTCCGGGGGACATTATTTTCAGCATGTCTCGGGTAATCAAATGGGGAGCTTTGGCTCCGGGAATCAAAACGGCTCCAATAACCAAATCGGCTGAGGCAATGGCATCGCGAACATTGTAATGATTGGACATGACGGTGATTACATTGGCCGGCATCACGTCAGACAAATAGCGTAAACGAGGCAAGCTTACATCCAAAATGGTGACTTGGGCACCAAATCCGGCGGCCATTTTTGCGGCTTGGGTTCCTACGATTCCACCTCCTAAAACGACTACTTTGGCTGGCGCAACTCCGGGAACTCCTCCCAGAAGAATTCCTTTTCCTTTCATTGGTTTTTCCAGATATTTGGCGCCTTCCTGGATGGCCATTCTTCCTGCCACTTCTGACATGGGTACCAATAAAGGCAAACTGTGATCTGATTTTTCAACTGTTTCATAAGCCAAGCAAACCGCTTTGCGTTCCATCATAGCATAAGTCAACGGTTCGGAAGAAGCAAAGTGGAAATAAGTAAACAGCAATTGGTCTTTTCTGATAAGTGGATATTCCGAGGCGATAGGTTCTTTTACCTTGATGATCATTTCGGCAATTTCATAAACGGCCTCAATGGTTGGCAATAGTTCGGCTCCAGCTTCGGCATAGGCTTTGTCGCTGAAACCACTGTTCTCTCCTGCGCTTTTTTGCACATACACACGATGTCCGTGTTTTTTGAATTCGGCTACACCGGCAGGGGTCAGTGCAACCCGATTTTCGTTGTTTTTGATTTCTTTAGGTACTCCAATGATCATAATAGTTGTGTTTAGTAGTTGTTTGTAAAGTATATGCGAATTTACGGTAGAAAGAAAATATTTTTTTTAATGATATTAAATTAAGAAAATATTATTTTTATTTAATATTTTTACGTAAAATATTTCTTTATTGGATGTGTTTTATATTTCTAAAACGAAAAAACATCTGATTTTAGTTGTTTTAAATATAACAAACAAAGCACTAATTGTTATGATTTTAGACGAGACAGACAAAAAAATCCTCCGTCTTCTTCAAGTGGATGCTCATTTGACTTTGAAGGATATTGCCAATAAAATAAATCTTTCGGTTACACCTGTCCACGATAGAGTGAAGCGTTTGGAAAAGGAAGGTGTTATCGAAAAATATGTTTCGATTTTAAACAAAAAGAAATTAGGCAATAATCTGATGGTCTATTGCCAAGTGACGCTGGTCAAACAAACTTTTGATGTTTTGGAGGGATTCAACCAATCGATCATGAACATGCCTGAAGTGGTCGAATGTAATTTTATTTCGGGTAGTTTCGATTATATGCTCAAAATCATCTTGCCCGATATGGAAAGTTACCACAATTTTCACCAAAAGAAATTATCGGTTTTGCCCGAGGTTTCCCTGATTAACAGCTTTTTTATCATTTCGGAAGTGAAGAGCACGACTGTTTTGCCTATTTAAAAAGTTAACCGCAAATTCGCAAATTAAATACGTCAATCTGTATTTATAATTTGCGAATTTGCGGTCTTTTTTTACCCAAGTATGTTTTAAATTTTAAATAATAATTCGAATGATCTCTCCTCTTTTATTAATCATTTCTATTTGAATGCTTTGGTTTTCGGACTTGTTGTTCAAAAGTCTGGAAGCCGATTCAATGTCTTTGATTTTTACGTTGTCAATGCTCAGGATGATGTTTCCTTTCAGGTCTTGTTCGTATTGTTTCAAG
>JAGNPF010000024.1 GCA_017989775.1 Flavobacterium sp. | reverse complement strand
AGAATGGTAATTGTTCGACAAAGAATAAAAGACCGACCAAAAGCTCTTGGCAAACAATTATCTCTTTTTTCGGAAGAAGAAATCTTTAAAAATTACAGATATTCGGCCTATGTGACCAATATGAAATCAGCACCGGCAGAAATCTGGAGGCTTTATAGAGGCAGGGCCAATGCCGAAAACAGAATCAAAGAGTTAAAGTATGATTTTGGATTCGACAGTTTTAACCTAAAAGATTTTTTTGCCACCGAAAGTGCTTTGATTTTTGCAATGATTGCATACAATTTGATGTCGCTATTCAGAACTTTTGTATTACAGGAAAAGACCCAAAAAAAAGCTTTCAATACTCAGATATAGAACCTTTGCGATAGGTGCCTATTTTGAAAAACAGAATGATAAACTTGTTCTGAAAATTGCTTTGAACAAAAAAAGACGAAGTTGGTTTAGCGGACTTTGGAATTATTCAAAAACTTGCAATTATCCCTTTGGAATTTCTAATGCGTAATCTGGGGTGAAACAAGATTTAATTTTATCCATAAAAAAAAACAGGATTTTCTAAAAAAGAAAATCCTGTTTTTTTTATAATTGAATGAAAAACTTATACAATTTCGGCACTCAATCCTGCTTCGAGTAATTGACTGCATTGTGGTTTCAATTTTTCCAAAATATCCGTTTTTACGGTACATTTTCCGTTGTAATGCACAATCAAGGAGCATTGTTCCGCTTGTTCAGGAGTGTGGTCGCAAACCCGAATCAGGGTCTCGATTACGTGGTCAAAAGTGTTTACATCGTCATTATAAACTATGATTTCATTGTTTACGGATGTAGCTTCTTTTTGACTGACTCTTGTTCTTACTTTTTCTTTTGTACTCATTTTTAGATAATTTTGAAGGGTTTAAATAAAAATACAGTTGGTTCTCTATTTTGTTTCTTTCAAAAGATATTGCGTGATTTTAGGTGCCACTAATTTACGTATTTTAAGGATACCCAATTGTTTCTTTCAAATTTTTTAACATAAGTCAAGCCTTTTTCGGTGCAAGAAGCGTCGATAAACGGAATGTCTTCAGTGTAAAAACCGCTCAACAAAAGCGTTCCTTTCGGGTTCAGGCAATCGACATAACTTTGCATGTCGTTCAACAAAATATTGCGGTTGATGTTGGCAATGATCAGGTCATATTTTTTGTCTTTCAACAAGGCGGCATCTCCTTCGTAAACGGTAATGTGTTGGCAATTATTGCGTTCGGCATTTTCGATAGAATTCAAGTAACACCAGTTGTCGATGTCGATGGCATCGATGGGTTGGGCACCTTTCATTTCGGCCAAGATGGCCAAGATGGCCGTTCCGCATCCCATGTCGAGGGTTTTCATTCCAGTAACATCCATTTCCAACAAATGTTGGATCATCATATGCGTGGTTTCGTGATGGCCTGTTCCGAAACTCATTTTGGGTTCGATTACAATGTCAAATTCGGCATTGGTTTTGGGGTGAAAAGGAGCACGAACATGGCATTTGCCATCCACGTCTATGGGTTCGAAATTCTTTTCCCATTCCTCGTTCCAATTTACCTGGTCTATTTCTTCCACAGTGTAGGAAATGGTGAATTCCGGCGATTTCAAGATGAACAAATCGTCGAGAATGTTCTCGTTCCAAAGATCTTTTTGAATAAAGGCCACAATTCCCAAATCGCTGTCGATAAAGCTTTCGAAAGGCAATTCTCCCAGTTCGGCAACCAGGATTTCCGAGCCTAGTTCTTTGGGTTCGATAGTGAAGTGGTAGCCTAGATATATGTTTGACATAAAAATTGATTTTTTTGCAAAGGTAGTATTTCTCTTTTTATGGATTGTTGTAAAAAGAAAAAAGAGGATGAATATACTCAATCCTCTTTTTCCAACCACTAAACATATGAAAAACTTTATTTTTAGGAGTTCCTTTTTTTTACAGTTTTACCATTTCTCCATGGGTTGCAATTTTGCAAATGATGTGAAAATTGATGTCAATCCATTCGCTTACTTTTATCAATCCCATCATTTTGGTTTCTGGTGTCAGGCCAAAATCGCGGATACTTAATTAAGAAACCTCAAAATTTTAATATTGATTTATTATTAATAAATACTTAATTTTGGCTTAAAATCTATAGTGGCACTACAACGTTTTCATATGAAAGTCAAATAATTTTATAAATATATTTCCTAGAATATTTATAAATCGAATAGATAATTTTACTTTTGCACCACAATCATCCATATTATGTACAAACAAATTATCCGCCCTGTATTTTTCTGTTTTGATCCTGAAAAGGTTCATTATTTCACTTTTTCATTGATTAGAAATCTATCCAAAATACCGGGAATTCCATCTCTTTTTAGAGCATTATATGTAGTCAACGACAAACGTTTGGAAAAAGAAGTTTTTGGGTTGAAGTTCAAAAACCCCGTGGGATTGGCAGCCGGTATGGACAAGGATGCTTCTTTGTATAATGAATTGTCCAATTTAGGTTTTGGATTTATCGAAATAGGAACCATTACTCCAAAAGGACAAGAGGGCAATCCCAAAAAACGCATCTTTCGTTTGGTGGAAGATAGTGCCATCATCAATCGAATGGGGTTCAACAACGGCGGAGTTCAAGAAGCTGTTGAGCGTTTAAAGAAAAATAAAGGTGTTCTTATAGGAGGAAACATTGGTAAAAACAAAGTGACTCCCAATGAAGAAGCCACTTCGGATTATTTGATTTGTTTCGACGCCCTGTATGATTATGTCGATTATTTTGTGGTAAACGTGAGTTCTCCCAATACGCCAAATCTTCGTGAACTGCAGGAAAAAGAGCCGTTGAAACAATTGTTGCAAACCTTGCAAAACCAGAATTTGACCAAGCCAAAACAAAAACCAATCTTGTTGAAAATCGCTCCCGATCTGACCGATTCCCAATTATTGGATATTATAGATATTGTCAAAGAAACCAAAATTGCGGGAGTCATTGCCACCAATACCACCTTGTCCCGTGAAGGATTGCAATCGCCAAATAAAGTGGAAACGGGAGGAATGTCCGGTAAACCATTGAAAAATCGTTCCACGGAAGTAATCCGTTTTCTTTCCGAAAAAAGTAATAAAGCTTTTCCAATCATTGGGGTGGGAGGGATTCATTCGGCCGAAGATGCCTTGGAGAAATTGGAGGCAGGAGCGAGCCTGGTTCAACTCTACACTGGTTTTATCTACGAGGGACCGGCTTTAATCAAGAAAATCAACAAGAAGATTTTAGAAAATCTATAAGAAACTTTGTGTCTTTGTGACTTTGTGGCAAATTACCTTTTGCCTATCTTTGGTTTTCTATGGAAGCAATAAAACTTATCGAATGTCCACGCGATGCCATGCAAGGCATAAAAACTTTTATTCCCACGGACAGGAAAGTGGCTTACATCCAGTCGTTGTTGCGCGTGGGGTTTGATACCATAGATTTTGGCAGTTTCGTTTCACCAAAATCCATTCCGCAAATGCAGGACACCGCCGAAGTTTTGGCACAATTGGATTTATCCCAAACAAAAAGCAAATTGTTGGCCATTATTGCCAATACGCAAGGAGCAATTGTCGCTTCGCAACACCAAACCATTCAGTATTTAGGTTTCCCGTTTTCGATATCCGAGAATTTCCAGATGCGTAATACGCACAAAACCATAGCCGAATCCGTAACAGCTTTACAAGAAATTTTGGAGTTGGCCGACAAAAGCAACAAAGAAGTCGTGGTTTATCTATCGATGGGATTCGGGAATCCTTATGGTGATCCTTGGAACGTGGAAATTGTGGGCGAATGGACAGAAAAATTAGCTAATATGGGAGTGAAAATCCTTTCGCTTTCAGACACCGTGGGCAGTTCGACCCCGGAGACCATCCAATATTTGTTTTCTCATCTAATTACCCAATACCCCAAGATTGAATTTGGTGCTCATTTGCATACCACGCCCGACAAATGGTTCGAGAAAATGGAGGCAGCCTATCATTCGGGTTGTCGTCGTTTTGATGGTGCCATTCAGGGTTTTGGCGGTTGTCCGATGGCCAAGGATGTCCTGACCGGCAACATGCCTACGGAGAAATTGGTGTCTTATTTTACCGCCAAAAAAGAAATTACCAACATAAGTGCCATGAGTTTTGAAAGTGCCTACAATGAAGCCACAAAAATATTTGGAGCCTTTTATTAGAAAATAATAAAAAACCAATAACTTCGTTCTAATTCTTAATTTTACAAAGTTTTAGTCGCGTGAAAAAAATTTTCGGAATATTTCTTGTCTGTGTTTTTTCGCTATCGTGTTCCAGTGATTTAGATTTCGACCAGGTCAATGACCTGAAGTTGGAGCCCATTGTTGTTGCCAGTCTAGCCTCTTTTGAGATTCAGGCTAATCAGTTTGTCATTGGTGGCACAGAGCAACCTGCGGTGGGTGATGTGATGAATTTTAAAGTTTTTGATGATCAAGATTTTACTAATAATTTGATTAAAACCGAGTTGTATTTTGAATTTAACAACACCATAAACAGAGCTTTTACTGCCAATTTGTATTTTCTTGATGCCAATAATACGAAGTTGTATCAAATTGCAATTGCTATTCCTGCTAATACAAGTTCTCCTATTACACATACCGAAACTTTTGAAAATGCGAAACTTGATATTTTGAAAAAAACTCAAAAAATAGCTTTTACAATTGCTTTGATACCCGGAATTCCGCTGACAGATAGTAGTTTAGGACATCTAAAAATGCGTTCAAATGGAACCATTTATTTTTCTGTTCAATGAGAAAAAGTAGCTTAATTTTAATTTTAATAGTGTCCATTAGTTGTTTTTCTCAAAACAAGCAAATCATATATAATTTCACTTCTGTGCCTCAATCGATGTTGTCTAATCCGGGTTCGGATGTCAATTACAATTGGTTTGTGGGCTTTCCTTTGTTGTCTGGAATTTCGGCCAATGTAAACTCAAGTGGTTTCTCGGTTTATGATTTGTTTGCCGATAATGGAGTCGATTTTAATACCAAATTGCGCAATGTAGTATTTGCTACTTCCCGAAATGATAAAGTGGCTTTGAACGAACAATTTGAGATTTTTAGTGGCGGATTTAAATTGGGCGATTGGCAGCAAAATTCATATTTTTCTTTCGGAATGTACCAAGAATTAGATGTTTTGACTTATATGCCAAAAGATTACGCCATTTTAGCATTGGACGGAAATAAAGATTATCTGGGAAAAGTTTTTGATATGGGCGATTTGAGTGCTAGGGGCGAATTGCTTTCGGTTTTTCATCTTGGTTTTCATGAGAAGGTAAATGAAAGGCTAATTCTAGGAGCACGAGGCAAGATTTATTCCAGTATTTTTAATGTTAGTTCAACTAAAAATTCAGGCTATTTTTATACCATCCAAGGCACTACCAATATATATGACCAAGTGATTTCGGCAAACGCATTGGTCCAAACTTCTGGATTGACCAACTACATCGATAATTACTCGGGCAATGCCAAAAGTGATATTATGAAGAAAACTTTTCTAGGAGGCAATCTGGGATTAGGACTGGATTTGGGACTGACTTATTATCCCAAAGAAAACCTTCAATTTACGGCCAGTTTGATAGATATTGGATTTATAAAACACACCAAGGAAATTGAAAGTTACAGTTATAAAGGCTATTATAATTACGTCGGTTTGACTCCTGATTTTGTTTTAGGAAACAATTCGGATGATATTTTAGACGAATTTAATGATGCGATTCCTTTAGATACTTTGCATACAAAATACACCACTTGGCGCCCTTTGAAATTCAATTCTTCTATTCAATATTCTTTTGGCGATGGAAGAAGTTCTGATTGTAACTGCTCTGGTGGAACTGAGAATAAATATAAAAATGCAGTTGGAGCACAATTGTTTGCAATGACTACTCCAAGAACTCCACTTATGGCTTTGACTGGCTATTACAGAAGGCAGATTTTCGATTCTTTAGAAATGAAGGCCACTTACACTGTTGATTCTTTCTCGTCCAAAAATATTGGTTTGGGATTGTCAACCACCCTTGGCAGAGTCAATTTTTATGTCCTTGCGGACAACCTTTTGGAATATCGGGATATCAGCAAAGCCAATAGTTTGTCTTTTCAATTGGGATTCAATGTCATTTTTTCCGACAAAAATACGCCCGATTAAACAGGATTTTATTTCGAGCTTCTTCGCTTGAATATTTTGTAGATTTCAATCCACATTACCGAAACAAATCCCACCAGAATACTCAAACCTATTTGCGGTGTCGTAACAGTTCCGAACATGAAGAATTGAGAAAATAGGGGAACGGACAACAGTAAACCAGTGATTAAAATGGTAATTCCAATAATAATCAAAACCAAATTATTTTTGTATTTCAAAGTCGTTAAAATCGAATAATAAAAAGAACGATTGGCCAAGGTTAAGAAAATGTTGGAAGCAATCAGTGTCAGGAAAATAACGGTTCGAGTCGCACTTTCGGTACAGTTTTCTTGAACGCAATGTTGATAGACAAACAAAAGCCCCAACGTGATGACCAGACCTTGAACGATGCTTATCGTTATTTCTTTCAGGTTGAAAAATGTGGTGGTAAACGGTCGCGGTTTTTGCGACATCAGGTTGGATTCGATAGGTTCGTTTTCGTAAATGATGGAGCAGGTTGGTCCCATGATTATTTCCAGAAAAATAATGTGAACCGGCGAAAAGATGTTGGGATACACCCATCCCAAAACCAATGGGATAAAAACAATCAAGATAATGGGAATGTGGATGGAAATGATGTATTGAATGGCTTTTTTCAAGTTGGCATAAATTTTTCTTCCCATGGCGATGGCGTCAATCATTTTGGCCAAATCGTCATCTACCAAGATGAGGTTTGCGGCTTGTTTGGCGATTTCGGTTCCTTTTTTGCCCATCGCGATTCCAATGTGTGCCGATTTTAAAGCCGGGCCATCGTTTACGCCGTCGCCTGTCATGACCACAATTTGGTTGTTGGCTTTCAGGGCTTTGATGATTTTGAGTTTCGCTTCGGGAAACATTCTGGTAAAAATGGTGGTTTCCATCACTTTTTCCCTCAATTCTGCTTTGCTCATTTTCATTAGTTCATCACCATTTAGCGCGTTTTCAGGATTTCGAAAGCCGATTTGTTTGGCAATTGTGGAGGTTGTGGTGGCATTGTCTCCGGTAACAATTTTTACCTGGATTCCCGCATTGTAAAAAGCATCGAAAACGGTTTTGATGTTCTCTTTCGGCGGGTCGTAAAATGCCACCAATCCCTTGAACACAAAAGCAAATTCCTGCTGCGTTTGGGGAAAGTCGTTCCCATTGAATTCAGAAACGCCGACTCCCAAAACCCGAAAACCTTTTTCCGACATTGATTCGACGGCTTTGTTGATTTGTTGAATGTCGGTTGCGGAAAGATTGGAACACGCCATTATGGCTTCGGGTGCGCCTTTGGCGGCGATGATTCGGGTTCCTGTCTGGTTTTCAAAAAGGTGGGTCATCATCGGGGGTTTTCCGCCCAACGGATATTCGTGAACCATTTTGAAATTGGGGCGTTCGTCCTTGTTTTCCAGTTTGGAATAGGCTTCATGTAATGCGATTTCCATTCCGTCAAAGGGTATTGGTTCGCTGGCCCACATCGAAAGACTGAGCAATTCACGTTCATTTTCGTTTAATCTTTTATCTTCATCCTCATTGGAATCCCCATGGATTTCATCATCCAAAAAGGTGTACCATTGTGCCAAACTCATTTTGTTTTCGGTAATGGTTCCGGTTTTGTCCACACAAATCACGTTGGCACTTCCCAGTGTTTCCACGGTTTTGGTTTGTTTCACGATGATTCCCATTTTCATCAATCGCCAAGCTCCCAAAGCCATGAAGGTGGTGAAAGCAACCGGAATTTCTTCGGGAATAATGCTCATGGCCAAGGTAAGTGCTTTCAACAAACTGTCCAATACCAGTCTTGAATTGTAGAAATTAATTCCCCAAACGATGGCAAAAAACAATAAACCAATAATGGACATTTTCTTCACAAAATCACCGATTTGTACTTGCAAAGGCGTTTTTTCTTCGGCAATCGATTCCAGGCTTTTGCCGATTTTTCCCAATTGGGTTTGGTTGCCAATGGCGGTCACTTCGCAAATTGCCAATCCGGTCGTGACGATTGTTCCCTGAAAAACTTGGTTGTTTTCGGATTTTTCGTTTTTGAAAACACTAAGCGATTCGCCGGTTAGGATGGATTCATTTATCGAAAAATCATTGGATTGGATGATGATGCCGTCGGCAGGGATGAAAGTGCCTTCCTCGGTTTGGATCAAGTCGCCCACTACAATTTCTTCGCTCGGAATTTCGATGATTTCCCCGTTTCGGATGACCTTGCTTTTGGGTTGCGACAATTTTTTCAACAATTCGATGGCATTCCTGCTTCTGGATTCTTGGTAGAGCGAAATGGTGGAAACCAGTACAATCGCAACCGTCATAAAAATTCCGTCACCATAATCTCCCGTGATAAAATAAATGCTTGTGGCTGTCAAAAGAAGCAAAAACATGGGTTCTTTGACCATTTCCAGCAAGGATGCAAGAAAATGGTTTTCATTGTTGTGTTCCAGCGAATTGGCTCCGTTTATTTTTCTTGACTGGATGACTTCTTCGTCTGAGAGCCCTTCCAATGGGCGTTTAGATTGTTCCATAGAAACAGTGTCGAATTTTTTTCACTCTTTCGAATGATTAAGGGAATTTAAAACCATAAACTGGTCATCCTGCAATTTAATTAATTATTATGAAATTTAGCTGTTTTTTTGCTTAAGATTTTCTATATTTGCACGCAATTTAACTACAACTTCAAATTGCAATGATCGCACACATCTCCAAAATTATCGGCGAAGGTTTAACTTACGATGATGTACTATTAGTTCCAAATTACTCGAACGTGCTTCCCCGCGAAGTAAGTATTAAATCAAAATTCTCCAGAAATATCACGCTTAATGTTCCAATTGTGTCCGCAGCCATGGATACCGTTACCGAAAGTGAAATGGCAATTGCCATGGCACAAGAAGGAGGAATTGGAGTTTTGCACAAAAATATGACTATCGAGCAGCAAGCCACCAAAGTACGTAAAGTAAAACGTGCCGAATCGGGAATGATTATCGATCCAGTTACCTTGCCTTTGTCATCGACTGTTGCCGACGCCAAAGCCGCAATGAAAGAATACGGTATTGGTGGTATTCCAATTGTGGACGAGAACAGAATTTTGAAAGGGATCGTGACCAACAGGGATTTGCGTTTCGAAAAAAACAATACAAGACCGATTATCGAAATAATGACAAGCGAAAACTTGGTTACCGTTGCCGAAGGAACATCTTTGGAACAAGCCGAAGTAGTTTTGCAAGGACATAAAATCGAAAAATTGCCCGTTATCAATGCCAAAAACGAGTTGGTTGGCTTGATTACTTTTAGGGATATTACCAAATTGACCCAAAAACCAAATGCCAACAAAGACAAATTTGGTCGTTTGAGAGTGGCTGCCGCCTTGGGTGTTACTGCCGATGCGGTCGAAAGAGCCACTGCTTTGGTAAACGCCGGAGTGGATGCCGTAATTATCGATACTGCCCACGGACATACAAAAGGCGTGGTGGATGTTTTGAAAGCCGTGAAAGCCAAATTCCCGGAATTGGACGTGATTGTTGGAAATATTGCCACTCCAGAAGCCGCCAAATATTTGGTTGAAAATGGTGCCGATGGCGTAAAAGTGGGAATAGGACCTGGTTCCATTTGTACAACCAGAATCGTTGCCGGTGTTGGTTTTCCACAGTTTTCTGCCGTTCTAGAAGTTGCCGCAGCCATAAAAGGAACAGGAGTTCCCGTAATTGCCGATGGTGGAATTCGTTACACGGGAGATATTCCCAAAGCGATTGCCGCAGGTGCCGATTGCGTGATGCTGGGTTCGTTATTGGCAGGAACAATGGAATCTCCGGGAGAAACCATCATTTTCGAAGGAAGAAAATTCAAGTCATACCGCGGAATGGGTTCTGTTGAAGCGATGCAGGAAGGTTCGAAAGACCGTTATTTCCAAGACGTGGAAGACGACGTGAAGAAATTGGTTCCGGAAGGAATCGTGGGTCGTGTGCCGTATAAAGGTGAGTTGAACGAAAGCATGCAACAATTCATTGGCGGACTTCGTGCCGGTATGGGTTATTGTGGTGCCAAGGACAT
>JAGNPF010000296.1 GCA_017989775.1 Flavobacterium sp. | reverse complement strand
CAGTATAGGGAACAATACACAGAGTGCCGTGAGAATCGATGCCGTTGAGGCACCAAAACCTGCACCTAGGCCACCGGTTTACCAAGCACCTGTGGAAGAACCCAGAAATGAGTTTGAGGGCGAAAGGGAAGAAGTTGCCATCAAGGGTGAATCCACCGGAGACAAAATAAAGAGGTCTTTTTTTGATAGGTACGTGGACAAGATTAAAGATTTTCTGGACAACGCAGAATAGGTAAAATAAAAGAAATAAAGCATTAAAAAGTAAATAATATTAAAACCCAATAAGATGATGAGCAACTCAGAATTTGGAAGCATTTCATTTGATTTACCCAAAAACCAATCAAATGTAATTAAAGTTATTGGAGTAGGTGGAGGCGGTAGCAACGCCATTAACCACATGTTTAAACAAGGAATCAAAGGTGTTGATTTTATCGTTTGCAATACCGATTCCCAAGCCTTGGACAACAGTACCGTACCCAATAAAATACAGTTGGGCGTAAACTTGACCGAAGGACTTGGAGCAGGGGCAAACCCAGATGTTGGACAACAATCAGCCATAGAAAGCATTTCGGATATCGAGAAAATGCTTGACAGCAATACCAAAATGGTTTTCATCACGGCTGGTATGGGTGGAGGAACCGGAACCGGTGCTGCACCCGTAATTGCACAATTGGCAAAAGAAAGAGATATTCTAACCGTGGGTATCGTGACCTTGCCTTTCACTTTTGAAGGGAAAGTGCGTCAAGAACAAGCACAGATTGGAATCAATAAATTGCGCAAACAAGTTGATTCCTTGATTGTAATCAACAACAATAAATTAAGGGAAGTATATGGAAATTTGGGTTTCAAAGCCGGGTTTTCTAAAGCGGACGAAGTTTTGGCCACGGCCTCAAGAGGTATCGCCGAAGTAATCACGCACCACTATACCCAAAATATCGACTTGAAAGATGCCAAAACGGTTTTGGCTAACAGTGGAACTGCCATCATGGGTTCGGCTGTTGCTTCTGGCGAAAACAGGGCCAAGGAAGGTATTATGTCGGCTTTGGATTCTCCATTGTTGAATGACAATAAAATCACCGGTGCCAAAAACGTATTGTTGCTCATCGTTTCTGGCTCTGAAGAAATTACGATTGACGAAATTGGTGAAATCAACGATTTTATTCAAATGGAAGCCGGACACAACGCCAATATTATCATGGGGGTTGGTGAAGATGAATCATTGGGGGATGCCATTTCCGTTACGATTATTGCGACAGGATTTGATATCGAACAACAACACGAAATTGTAAATACGGAACCGAAAAAAATCATCCACGCGCTGGAAGACGAACAAAAAATTGTGCATGATTTGACCCAAAAAACGGTTCCTGCATTCAACTATAATAATGAAACTCCAGTAGCCAAAACCGAAGACAGGATTGTTTTCGAATTATTGGAAGAAGAAGCGGCAGAACCAGTTGCCGAAATAATTGCCGAGCCAGTTGTGGCTGCTGCTCCAGCGGTTGTTGCCATAAACAAGGAAGAATTGGTGGGAATGACGGAATTTATCAAGAATTTGGACGTGACTTTCGAAATTGTTTCTCCCATAAAAGAAATTGATTTCATGATTTCGGAGCCCAAAGTTGCGGATGTAAAAGATATTTTCGTGGTTGAACCCAAAGTTGTCGAAAAAAACGAACAAGCCACTTTTTCTTTTGATTTGCCTCTTTTCAACACGCCTGTGGCTCCAGAACCAGTTCCGGTGGCCAAAGTGGAAGAAAAGAAAGTCGTTTTTGAATTGTCCGAGGAAACCCGTAATATCAAGGTGAATGAAGCGGTTCAATTTGTTCCCGTAACAGAATTGACCGACAAAGGAATCATACGATATTCCCTTGAAGAATACATGGAAGTGGAAAACACTTTGATGGATTCGAAACCGGCAATCACTCCTGTTGCAGAAGTGGTTCCTGAAGAATTGAATATCACGATGAAACAGGTAAATCATTTTTCCAATACAACTTCCACTTTCGAAAATATTTCTCCAATGGAAATGACGATTGAAGAAACCTTGAAATTAAGAGCTGACGAAAGAAGAAAAAAACTAAAAGAATTCAATTACAAGTTTCACAACAATGTGTCCAGAATTGATGAAATGGAAAAGGAACCTGCCTACAAAAGATTGGGAATCGATCTTGGAAGTTCGCAAAACAACCATGCAAATTCAAGAATCTCGGTAGGAACAGACAGTAATGACGATTTGCAGTTGCGTTCCAACAATTCGTTCTTGCACGATAATGTGGACTAACATAATCGACCAAAATAGATTAACCCGAAAATTGAATTCAATTTTCGGGTTTTTTGTTTTTACAAAGAGGAACGACTCGGGAATCTGTTGTTAATTCCATTAAAATAATCTAAATTTGTGACCCGATTGCAACCACTATTTTTTTGGTTTAAAATTTTCTGCAATCTAAAATCATAAATCTAAAGCCATAAATTATTATGAGTTTATCAACACAAATCATGGAGGAAATCAAAACCGCCATGAGAGCCAAAGATACCGTGGCATTGGAAGCTTTAAGAGCCATCAAGTCCGAACTTCTTTTAGCCCAAACGGCTTCAGGATCCAAGGAGGAGATTTCGGAAGCCGACGAGATTAAATTACTTCAAAAATTGGTAAAAACCCGCAAGGACAGCGCCAAAATTTTTACGGAACAAAACAGGTTAGATTTGGCCGAACCAGAGTTGGCACAAATAGCCGTAATCGAAAAATTCTTGCCAGCTCAATTGAGTGAAGCCGAAGTGGAAGCCATTATTGCAAAAATAATTGCTGAAACCGGAGCATCAGGAATTGCCTCCATGGGCAAAGTAATGGGATTGGCATCAGCACAACTGGGCGGAACTGCCGAAGGAAAAACCATTTCCACCATCGTTAAAAAATTATTGACTTAAAATAATTTTAGATTTTAGAGTTCGGATTTTAGATTGAATCTGAATTCTGAAATCATAAATCTACAATAAAAAGGCTACGTAGTTCAACTGGATAGAATATCAGATTTCGGCTCTGAGGGTTGCAGGTTCGAACCCTGCCGTGGTCACGGAATAATTGTAATGCTTCAAAATACCAAGTTTGCTTGGATATTTTGAAGCATTTTCTTTTAAAAACAGTACTTTTAGGAAATGTAAACTTAATTCAATGGTATTGACTTTTTTTGTTTTATTGCTTTTTGGAGCTCTGTTGCTCGCCTTCATTGTCTTTAGAATTGTTGAACCGGTTTATATGATGGTTTTCAACAAACCGCTCTATTTGTATTTTTACCTGATTCCCAAAAAGTTGACGGCTGGCCAAAA
>JAGNPF010000023.1 GCA_017989775.1 Flavobacterium sp. | reverse complement strand
GTGGCAGAATTCACCAACGAAGCCGGAAAAACATTCAAGGCCAAACTGCCCAAGAATTTCAACACCAAAAAAGAAGCCGAAGATTTCTTGAACAAGAATATCGGTTCTACCTATAAAGTTTCGGATTTAGAAACCAAACCCACCAAAAAATCACCAACGGCACCTTTCACGACTTCGACCTTGCAACAAGAAGCGGCGCGTAAATTGTATTTGCCCGTTGGAATCACGATGCAATTGGCGCAACGTTTGTACGAAGCGGGACTCATCACTTACATGAGAACGGACAGCTTGAACTTGTCAAAAGAAGCGATGGATGCTGCCCAAGCCGAAATCATCAAATCCTACGGAAAGGAATTTTCGAAACCCAGGACTTTTGCCAACAAAAGCAAAGGGGCACAAGAAGCCCACGAGGCGATTCGTCCAACGGACATGTCGCTTCATACCGTAAATATAGACCGAGATCAAGCGCGTTTGTACGACTTGATTTGGAAAAGAACTTTGGCTTCGCAAATGAGTGATGCCGAATTGGAACGAACCAACGTAAAAATTGCTGCCAACAACCACGGCGAATTATTTACTGCCTCTGGTGAAGTTTTGCTTTTTGAAGGTTTCTTGAAAGTATATTTGGAAGGTCACGATGACGATGAAGAGGAGCAAGAAGGAATGTTGCCAGCCTTGAAAGTAAACGAAAAATTGCAAAATAATTATATCACGGCCACCGAGAGATATTCTCGTCCGCCGGCTCGTTATACAGAAGCTTCTTTGGTGAAAAAGTTGGAAGAATTAGGGATTGGTCGTCCATCCACTTATGCGCCAACCATTTCCACCATCATCAACAGAAATTATGTGGAGAAAGGAACTTTGGAAGGTCAGGAACGCAATTACACCCAATTGACATTGCAATCCGGAAAACTAGGCGAGAAGTTGCTGAAAGAAAACACGGGTTCCGACAAAGGAAAGTTGGTTCCAACAGACATAGGAACCATTGTTACGGATTTCTTGGTGAAAAATTTCGGAAACATCTTGGATTATAATTTCACTGCCAAAGTGGAACAAGATTTTGATGAAATTGCCGAAGGAAATATCGAATGGGCCACAATGATGCAGGAGTTCTACGACAAGTTTCATCCAACGGTGAAAGACGTGGAAGCCAATGCCGACAGGGAAAGTGGCGAGAGAATTCTTGGAACGGATCCAAAAACAGGAAAACCGGTTTCGGTTCGTTTGGGTAAATTTGGGCCAATGGCACAGATTGGGGCAGCCGACGACGAAGACAAGAAATTTGCCAGTTTGATGAATGACCAAAATATTGGAAACATTACTTTGGAAGAAGTATTGGATTTATTTTTGTTGCCAAAAAACTTGGGAACCTATCAGGGAGAAGAAGTCGAAGTGAGCAACGGTCGTTTCGGGCCTTATGTGCGTCACGGGAGTGTTTTCGTTTCTTTGCCAAAAGGTGAAAATCCGCTTGATGTTACTATAGTTAGAGCGCAAGAATTGATTGATGAAAAAGCCAAAGCCGATGCGCCAATCGCTACCTATAAAGGGCAACCCGTGCAAAAAGGAACAGGGCGTTTCGGGCCGTTTATCAAATGGGACGGAATTTTTATCAACGTAAGCAAAAAATACAATTTCGATAATTTGTCCCAATCGGACATCGTGGAGTTGATTGAAGACAAAATTCAAAAAAATATCGACAAGGTTTTGCATAACTGGACGGAAGAAGGAATTTTGGTCGAAAAAGCCCGTTGGGGAAGATCGGTAATTACCAAAGGAAAAATCAAGATTGAACTGGGCAAAGAGGTTGATGCCGCCAAATTGACATTGGAGGAAGTCCAGGAAATGATTGCCAAGAAAACACCAGCCAAAAAAGTGGCAGCCAAAAAAACTACAGCTGCAAAAAAACCTGCTGCAAAGAAACCTGCTGCAAAGAAACCAGTAGTTAAAAAGAAATAAATACTAACACATTCTATTCTCGTCTCCCTCTCCTTTGGAGAGGGCTGGGGAGAGGAAAAAGTAATATAATATGGAATTTGATTTTCTAAAACCTTTAGACAATGAAATCCTTCAATTTGTCGAGGAACTTTCTTCCCAGCAATTGGGAAGCAAAGTGGTTTTTCACACTGCAGAAGATTTTCCAGATTTGGATAAAATAAAAATTGCCATCATTGGTGTTTTGGAAAACAGGGGTGACCTGAATCAAACCGGGGAAGTGGATTTGTCGCCCATTCGGAAAGAGCTGTACGGCTTGTTTCCCGGAAATTGGGATGCGTCGATTGCCGATTTGGGAAACATCCTGGCCGGAAATTCAATTTCCGACACTTATTTTGCGTTGAAAAAAGTGGTTTCCAGTTTAATCAAAAAGAAAATTATTCCAATAGTTATTGGTGGTTCGCAAGATTTGACTTATGCACTTTATAGAGGATATGACGATTTGGAGCAAATGGTCAATTTGGTTTCCATTGACAATAAATTTGATTTTGGTAAAGAGGATGCCGTTGTTTCTGCTTCTTCTTATTTGACGAAAATCATAATTGACGAACCCAATAATCTTTTTAATTTCAGCAATGTCGGGTTTCAGACCTATTATAATTCGCAGGAAGAAATAGATTTGATCGACAAATTGTTTTTTGACGCCTATCGTTTGGGCGAAATTTCGAATAATATTGCCATTTCCGAACCCGTTTTTAGGGATGCCGACCTAGTGAGCATCGATTTGACTTCCGTGAAATCATCCGATTCCGGAAACAACAATCCGTTCACGCCCAATGGTTTTAACGGGAAAGAGATTTGCGCCTTGTCGCGCTATGCCGGAATTAGTGACAAAGTTTCGCTTTTGGGAATTTTCAACCACAACAATTCTAGAAACGAATCGGTTTTGGTTGCCCAAATCATTTGGTATTTCATCGAGGGGTATCATTATCGTTCGAATGAATATCCTTTTGGGAGCAGGGAAAACTACATCAAGTACATCGTTCCTTTGGATGATGAAGAGTTGGTTTTCTACAAAAGCAACAAAACAGACAGGTGGTGGATTGAAATTCCATTTATTTCAAGCACCAATAATAAGTTGAAGAAAAACACGTTATTACCCTGTTCGCATGAAGAGTATTTGGGGGCTTGCAATCAAGAAATTCCTGAAAGATGGTGGAAAGCTCAGCGTAAAAATATAGTCTAATTTATCGTTGAACTACACACAAGGTTGTTAAAAATAGTTAAAAGCAAGGAAAGGTAAATATTTGTTTTATAAAACAAAACTTACGTAAATAATGCATTTTTGGCTTTTAATCGATTTTTTTTGTATTTAATCGATGAAATGTTTTTTTCTTTCCGTATTTAATTTTAGTTTTGGTTAACAAAATAAATAGTGGGACAAATAATTGTTTTTTAAAATAATAATAAATAGGTTTACGCATTCAATAATAATAAAATTTATAACCCTAATTTATATGAAGAAGTTCATTGCATTTACGGCAATTTTAACCTTACTAATTAGCTGCGGTAAAACAAGCGATAAAGGAGAATTAGTTGGTGTTAAAGGAGCAAAATGGCACCCTGAAAAACCTTATGGAATGACTTTGGTTCCAGGTGGGGCGTTTATTATGGGAAAATCTGATGAAGATGTTGCCAATGTAGGAGACGCAAGCACGAAAACAGTTACCGTTCGTTCTTTTTATATGGACGAAACGGAAATAACCAATAGGGAATACCGTCAATTTGTGGAATGGGTAAAAGATTCGACCATGAGAGTTCGATTGGCCATTCTTGCTGACGAAATGGGAATAAAACCAGGCGATGGAGCCGCAAAAGGAAAAGGTAAAAATGCGGGAAGCATCGGCGATTTTGCATTTAATGATGCCAATCCCGACAAGATGTCTGCCTACGACAAATACATGTACGACAACTATTATAGTATTGGTACAGATGACGATCCTTATGCTGGCAGGAAATTGAATAAAAAAGTAAAACTTATCAAAGATACCCAAGCTTACCCAGACGAATACTATACCGAAGTAATGGATTCGATGTATCTGCCTTTGGAGGCTTCGTACAACGGCTTAAGAACCATAGATGTCGATAAATTGAAATTTCGCTATTCCTGGATGGACATTCAAGCGGCGGCAAGAGCCAAAGTGGGCAAGAGAAAAGATTTTATTAAAACGGAACTAGTTCCAGTATATCCAGATACGACAGTTTGGATAAAAGATTTCAGTTATTCGTATAATGAGCCGATGCACAATGATTACTTCTGGCACCAAGCTTATGGTGATTATCCGGTAGTTGGAGTAAAATGGTCTCAAGCCAAAGCATTTTGTGCTTGGAGAACGCTAAATAAAAACAGCTATATCAAATCAAAGAAGAAAGGTCGTGACCAGATAAATAATTTCAGGTTGCCTAGTGAGGCCGAATGGGAATATTCAGCCAGGGGAGGTTTGGAATCAGCCACTTATCCGTGGGGAGGTCCTTATACCAAAAACGACAGGGGTTGTTTCTTGGCAAATTTCAAACCCAACAGGGGAGATTATGCTGCCGACGAAGCCTTGTACACGGTAGAAGCAAAATCGTATGAGCCCAATGGATATAATCTATACAATATGGCTGGAAACGTGGCGGAGTGGACCGATTCGGCTTACGATCCCAATGCTTATGAATATGTGTCTTCAATGAATCCAAACAATATGGATTCTTCCAACAAACGTAAAGTGGTTCGTGGAGGTTCCTGGAAAGATGTTGCTTATTTTCTTCAGGTTAGTACAAGAACTTTTGAATATGCCGATTCGGCAAGAAGTTTCATCGGATTCAGGACGGTTCAAGATTATATGGGAACGCAATCAACTGAAAAGCTGAAGAAAAAAAGATAAACCCCTAACAAACATTATTAAATAATAACCTAAAAACAAACATTATGGCATTGATAAGCAAACAAAAGATGAATTTTGCATACGGAATGGGAGCAGCAGTAGTAATTATTGGAGCTTTGTTCAAAATTACCCATATTGAATTTGGTATTATTACCGGAAACTTGATGCTTACCATAGGACTTGTTGTTGAAGCCGCAATTTTTGCCCTTTCTGCATTCGAACCAGTTGATGACGAATTGGATTGGACATTGGTTTATCCAGAATTGGCCAATGGAGAAGCCCGCAAAAAAGCTCCTAAAGTAGAAACTCCTTCCGATGCTCAAGGATTGTTATCCCAAAAATTGGACGTAATGCTTAAAGAAGCCAAAATTGACGGAGAATTGATGGCCAGTTTAGGAAACAGCATCAAAAATTTTGAAGGTGCTGCCAAAGCAATTTCGCCAACAGTCGATTCAATTGCTTCCACCAAAAAATACAGCGAAGAGTTGACATTGGCTGCAGCCCAAATGGAATCTTTGAACAGTTTGTACAAAGTGCAATTGCAAAGCGCTTCCAGAAATGCACAAATCAACGAAGAAGTGGCTGAGAACAACTTAAAATTAAAAGAACAAATGCAGTCTTTGACTTCCAACTTGTCTTCATTGAACAATGTTTACGGAGGAATGCTTTCTGCAATGAGTAATAAAGGATAATTAGTTCAGACTTATAAAAAAACAATAAACTAATTATTAGAAAATATGGCAGGAGGAAAATTAAGCCCTAGGCAGAAGATGATAAACCTAATGTACTTGGTTTTTATCGCGATGTTAGCATTAAACATGTCCAAAGAAGTATTGTCGGCATTTGGAATCTTGAACAATAAAATTATCGAATCCAATTCGATTACCGATGGAAGAAACGAGTCTTCATTCCAACAATTGGCACAAAAGGCGGTAGATCAACCGGGACAATTTGGAGATAAAAAAGCAAAAGTTGAAAAAATTAGGGCTTTGTCCAAGGAATTCAACGATTACATTGAAGGCATTAAAACTAAAGTTACCGAAAAATTCGAAAGAGATGCCGAAGGAAATCTTCCTTATGAGGAAATGGACAAAGGCGACTTGATAGACAGAATGTTTTTTACCGGAGACAGGGTTTCCAAACAAGGTAAAGAATTCTTGGATAAAATCAATAATTATCCAGCCCAGATAAAAGCCATCGGAGGGAGTTCGATAGCAGAATCTGAAATGAAAAAAATTGAAGCCCGTTTTGCAACCAAACCAGTGTATTCTGAAAAAGCAGGAGCCAAATTGGATTGGATTGATTACAACTACAAAGGTTTTCCACTTATAGCCACAATAACCAAATTGTCTCAATTGCAAGCCGACATCAAAACAACGGAAAGCGATGTAATGACTGGAATGTTTCAATCGGACTTGGTTGCGGCAGCTTCGCTTACGGCTTATCAACCGATTGTTGTGCTTGAAAAGTCAGTTTACTTTCAAGGAGAAGCGGTTAAAGGAAAAATTATTCTTGGGAAATTCGACCCTTCGTTGAAAGCTAAATCTGTCGTGGTTAATGGATCAAGTGTTCAAGCACAAGCAGGTCAAGCTAATTTTTCTTTCGGTTCAGGGAATATTGGAGAACATCCAATTAGTGGGTCTTTTAATTTTGACGAAAACGGAAAAGTAATCAGTTTGCCTATCAAGGACAAATATGTAGTCGTGGCAAGACCAAAATCGGCTACCATTTCTGCCGATAAAATGAATGTGGTGTATCGTGGGGTTGTAAACCCAATGACGATTTCCTTTGCAGGAATTTCACCGGACAAGGTTAGTGCTTCGGCGGCAGGTTTATCACGTGTAGGCAATACAAGTTCATATACTATGCGTCCGGGAGCAGGTTCTGAAGTGGTGATCAATGTTGTGGGAACACTTCCAGATAATTCAAAAGTTTCAGACAAAAAGACTTTTAGAATAAAGGGGATTCCAGGCCCAACAGGAACCATCAGGGGAGAAATGGGTGTAGTGAAAGGACCTAAATCAAGTTTAGAAATTTCAACAATTGGAGCCAAATTGGTTGACTTCGATTTTGAAGTTGGTTTGGATGTTGTTGGATTCAATTTCAAAGTTACAGGACAACCAACCGTGGTTGTGCAAGGAAACAAATTGAACTCCCAATGTAAATCCGTTCTTTCAAAAGTGGGAAGAGGTGACCAAGTTACCATTTCCGAAATCAAGACTAAATTGGTTGGTGCCGGTAGTTATTTATTGCCTAGAACAGCACCGGTAATTTATGAAATACAATAAATAAGGAGGTAGGATACAACGCTACTTCAATAACTTATAATGCTATTATGATGAATATGAGAAATTTTTCACTAATTGTTGTTTCCATCCTTGGATGTGTGGCTTCTTATGCACAAACTAGTCCACTAAATGCAAAGATCCCCCAAGAAATAGGTGTCAAGACTCTTGCGCAACTCAAGGCCGACAATGACAAGCCATTGGAGTACGGATATGTTGATGACAGGGATGTTTTGATGGGGAAAACGGTTTGGGAAATTATTGATTTGAGCGAAAGAATTAATTTTCCTTTGTATTTTCCTGTAGATACTGCAAACATTGGTTCTGATAGACGTTCATTATACGATGTTCTGACAAGAGCCATTCGTAGTGGAGAAATCACGGAAGTGTATTCAGACAGTTATTTTAATACCAAGAAATCATACAAAGACATTCAGGCTTCGTTGACTCGAATAGATACCACCGATGCTGGTAGGGAACAAATCAACGCTGGTCAAAAAGTTTCTCCGGAGTACATCGTTAAGCAGGACATTTCCGCACAAGATGTTACCCAATACAAAATCAAGGGATATTGGTATTTTGACAAACGCCAAAGTGAATTGAAATACAGATTGCTTGGTATTTGTCCTATCACTCCCGATGTTTACACTATGAACAGTGACGAAAAAGATTATATCGAATTGTTCTGGGTGTTTTTCCCGGCTGCCAGAGACGTATTGCACGTGGCCAAATCTTTCAATGACAAAAATTCGGCAATGCCCATTTCTTTTGACCACATATTGAATTCAAGACGATTCAATGCCGTGATTTATCAAGAAGAAAACGTTTATGGAGATAGGGCAATTGCAAGTTATATGAAAGACAATGCACAAAATCAATTGTTGGAAGCGGAAAGAGTGAAAGAAAAAATTCGTGATTTCGAGGAAGACATGTGGAATTACTAAATTTCATTTAGAATATATTTTAAAGAACTCTTACCCTTGGTAGGAGTTCTTTTGTTTAAGAATCTTTTCAACTCCCAACTTCTAACTTCTAACTTCAAATGATAGATTATTTAATAATAGGTTCTGGATTGGCTGGTATTTCGTTTTCCGAAATAGCTTTGCAAAACGACAAATTGGTTTTGGTGGTGGATAACAACTCCCAAAATTCGTCGAAAATTGCTGGCGGGTTGTACAATCCTGTCATTCTGAAGAGATTTTCCGAAGTGGGACAAGCCAAGGAACACTTGACTATCATGCATAATTTTTTGTCCGGATTGGAACAGAAGTTGAATGTGAAAGTAGATTTTGAAACGCCCATTTTAAGAAAATTCTTTTCCGTCGAAGAGCAAAATAACTGGTTTGCCGCTTCCGACAAAGTGAATCTGGCTCCTTTTTTGTCCACAAAATTGATTTCAAGAAAATACCAATCCATTGATTCACCTTTTGGATACGGAGAAGTCTTGCAAACGGGTTATGTGGACACTGCCTTGTTGTTGGTCAAATACAAAGAATATCTCGTAATGAACAATATGTTTTTGGAAGAGTCTTTCGATTATTCGCTCTTGCAGGAAGAAAGCAACGGAATTCGGTACAAGGATGTTCGAGCCAAACACATCATTTTTGCCGAAGGTTTCGGAATGCACGCCAATCCTTATTTCAAGCATTTGCCTTTGGACGGTACAAAGGGAGAGTTACTCGTCATAAAAGTGCCAAAACTCGATTTGGACGTCATCGTGAATGCAAGCGTCTTTATTTTGCCACTTGGAAATGATCTGTTCAAAATAGGGGCAACCTACGATTGGGAAAGTAAAACGGCTATTCCAACCGAAGGGGGTAAAAATGAATTGGTCGAAAAAATAAAAGAGGTGATCAATTGTGATTTTGAAATTGTGTCCCATTTTGCGGGTGTTCGGCCTACTGTCAAAGATAGGAGACCCTTGGTGGGAACTTATGTCAATCACGATTCCATACATATTCTGAACGGTTTGGGAACTCGTGGCGTAATGCTGGGGCCGGCAATGGCCAAATCTTTATTCGACAATATTGAATATAATTTGCCTTTGGATAAAGCCATTGATATTAAAAGATTTGACAAAAAGCGGTAAGCTATTTCTTGAATTTTTTGTCGTAAGACACAAATATGTTGATGTAAATATTTCTCGACCACCTCAAAACAAAAGGGAACATAAGGAAATTGGCAATAAGAATGGCGATAAAAGAAGTTTTTATGCTGGAATCAAGAATAAGATACGACACGACAAAGGTTGCAATGCTAAGCGCCACATTCAATGCGTAGCTAACATACATGGCGCCATAAAAGAAAGAAGGCTCAATTTCATATTTCAAATCACAATGACTGCATCTTTCGTGCATTTTTATCAATTTCGAAAAATGTAACGGATTTTTATCCAAATACATACTCTCATTCTGACATCTAGGACAAGTTCCTGTTAAAATGCTATTTAATTTGGATCCTTTTTTTAACATTTGCAAAAAATTAATTTTCTCCTTTTTTGGAGCCACAAATTTACGAATACAAAACACAATAAATGCTTAATATACATAATTTATCCGTTTCTTTTGGAGGAACTTATTTGTTCGAAGAAGTAACCTTTCGATTGGGAGCTGGAGACCGTGTGGGACTTGTTGGAAAGAACGGTGCAGGAAAATCGACAATGCTTAAAATCTTGGCCAGAGATTTTGCTCCAGATTCGGGTGTTATTTCCCAGGAAAAGGAGGTTCGAATGGGTTTCTTGCGTCAAGACATCGATTTTGAACAAGGAAGAACGGTGCTTGAAGAAGCGTATGAAGCCTTTACCGATATTAAAATTGTAGAAAAAAAACTGGAAGAAATCAATCATCAATTGGTGACCCGTACCGATTATGAAAGTGAGGAATACAGCCAAATCATAGAAGATTTATCCGATTACACCCATCGTTTCGATTTGTTGGGCGGTTATAATTATGTGGGCGATACCGAGAAAATCCTTTTGGGATTGGGTTTCAAGAGGGAAGTTTTCAATAATCAAACCGAAACTTTTTCCGGTGGATGGCGAATGCGTATCGAATTGGCCAAATTATTGTTGCAGGCAAACGATGTTTTGTTGCTGGATGAGCCCACGAATCACTTGGATATCGAGAGTATCATTTGGTTGGAAA
>JAGNPF010000295.1 GCA_017989775.1 Flavobacterium sp. | reverse complement strand
AAACAATTGGGCGTGGGGAATTCTGCCTAAATCGGCACTTCTTGTCAAGTGGTTTTTGATGTGTTCCTGCCCTAAAATTTCTGAAAACTGCATAAGGCAAATATAGAGGAAATTGGAATAGTCTCGAAATTTAGATTGCAAAGTTTTAAGTAATTGCTGATTTCAAGGTACTTAATAATTGTCATTCTTTTTTTAGACAATCGAACATGCATTTTTGATGGCAAGTCATTTTTTGGAAGTTTTTTTGTTTTGGAAAATACCGTTTTTCTTTTGCTTAAAACTTTAAAAATCATGTTGAAAAGTTGCCGATTATTTTTTCAACAAATTTTATTTGGCTTATAAATCTTATTAATTTTCAAAATCAATACGCCCAAAATATCGGATTAAGTGCATATATATTCGATATTTAGTAATTTTTTTACGTTTTGTAATATTTTTAATATATAATAGCATAAATAAAATTGTTAATTAAATTTTGTTTTGTAAGTTTGTTAACCCGATTAAAGCTTAACCTATGAAATCTAAAATTATTTTTATCAGTATTATTCTTTTATCTGTATCAACTGCAAGTTTTTCCCAAAGTAAAAATGCGCCCCAAAGTATCATTAGCAGGACTGCAATCATAAAAAAGTATTACGACAAGAAAGAATTGTCTGAACTGCCAAAAGGAGTTTTGCTGGATTTGTGTGTGGAACGAGTGGGAGTACTTGCCAAAACATTGCCTTATATAGCACTTGCCACAAAACCCGGCATTACCATGATCGATTTTGGAATTCCTTATAATTCAGAGTACAGAAAAGTTTATGAATTACAGGAATCAAACACTAAAGATTATCTGGAAATAACGAGCGAATATCAAAAAAAGATATTGCCTTTTTCAGACAAGGAAAATTTGATAAAAGCTATTCTGTTTTATGAAAACATTTTGAAATCATTGCACGAATTTGACGATATGTAATTCGTTTAGAAATATCATTCTTTATCAAGGTTGTAAATTGGGGAAGTTGATATTGGAAATTATAATTTTTAAGTCATGAAAAAATCAATACAAACAATAGCTTTACTCCTTTTAATGGTTTGTGACATCAATGCACAACAAGAAAAAGGAATAACAGGATTTAACAGCTGGTTAAATAACTGGACAGAATTTAAACCCAACAAAATCGATTATGACGAGGTCAATCAGATTTTGACGGGCAATATCAATGCAGACACAAAGCTGTATAAAAAAAATGTGTATCTGTTGCAGGGCAATGTTTACGTGACAAACAATGCGACCTTGACCATTGAACCCGGAACTGTCATAATGGGAGATTTTGAGTCCAAAGCTTCTCTCATAATCACTAAAGGAGCCTCCATTGTTGCCAATGGATTGGAAACCGATCCCATCGTTTTTACTTCCAACCGATCCGTTAGAAAATCGGGTGACTGGGGAGGAATAATTATTCTTGGTGAAGCGCCTACCAACAAATTTGGCAACATTTCATCCGTGAATTTTGATACCGATGCCGTTTTGTCGGCCTACGGAGGGAATAATCCAGCCAGCAATTCGGGAGTGTTGAGATTCGTAAGGATAGAATTTGCGGGAGCAAAAGTAAAAGGAGGCGATAATTTCAATGCCTTGCTATTGGCAGGCGTTGGAAACAAGACCGTATTCGAGAATGTCATGGCAAGCCATTCTGCGGGAGATTCTTTTGAAATACTTGGTGGAGAGGTCAATTTGACCAAAATGATTTCTTTCAAATCAAGCAATGACGACTACAAATTTAATTACGGCACCCAATGCCAAATTGAAAACTCGTTGGCCGTTCGTTCCTCTTATTTGACAAACAGTACAGGTTCTCGTTGTTTAAACGTGCTTTCTTATAATAAAAAAGAAGAAGTTGATTTTACCAAAAAACACACTTTTGTTACGGCCAGAAATTTAACATTGGTCAACAACAGCGAAAATGTTAAAGCAGACATCGATTCAGGCTTAATAAAAGAGGGAGTTTACATAGCCGACAATGCTTCGATTGACTTCAAGAAAAGCGTGATTTCTGGTTTCAATCCGGCGATATTGTTGGATAAAGCGATTTACATCAACGATCAAAATCTCAAAAAAATAAAATTGGAACAGATGTATTTCAATCTTTGCAAGGGAAATATTTTTGTTGTGGACAATTCCAATAATGAAGATTTGGAAAGTTGGTACGGCAATGCCGCTTTTGCCAATGTCTATTCCAAAGCCGAGAACAACGTGACTTTTATTGATTTCATGAATGATAGAAGACCAGATTTTAGATTACGCATAGGTGGAATTACGGTTTCAAGCGAAGACTAATTAAAAACAGGGAAGATGAACGTTTTTGTGATAATTGAGCCGTAATTTATATAAATATTTTAGTTAATGAGGAATATCTATTCATTTTGTTTTTTATATTTGGTTTCGTCTTTAACCACAACTGTTCACGGTCAAACCATAGCTCCCCAAACGTTGGTTTTCAGCAAAATTTGTGCAGGTAATTTTAATCAATTTGACGCGACATTCAACCATGCGGGTTTTCCGGCTTCCACTACTTTTGAAGTCCAGCTTTCCGATAATTTGGGAAGTTTCACCAATCCAGTCAGTACCACGACCTTGTCCGTAACCGATGTAACGGCCAGCCAAAAAACGATAACATTTGCAGTACCCACAAATTTGACGGGATCTGAAAATTACAAGCTGAGAGTCAAAAGTTCCACGGGATTCGTCAGTGGTAATTTTTCCATAAAAGACCCCAACAACATCAATGGTATTTTGTCATATTTTGCGGCCTATTACAAACCGTTTGAAGATGTCTATTACATCAACAACAAACAATCGACCGCCACTATTTGCTCGGGCGGAAATGTTACTTTGTCGATAGACAACCCGACTCCGTCCGTACAAAACTCCTCGCCGGCAAATTATCCGAACATAAAGTACAAATGGTACAAAGGAACAACGGTTATTTCTGGACAAACTGGGCCTTCTTTGCTTGTAAGCACGGCAGGAACCTATTATGTCGGCATTGATTATGCTTCGTGCACAGATTCTAATTCTCGTTCGAATATCGTAACGGTTTCCGAAGCTTCTGGAGGAAGTTCAGGAGCCATAACCTCAAGTTTGGGAAATCCTTTTTGTTCAGGAGGGAATTCCACGACACTCAGTTCAATGACTGGAAATTCGCATCAATGGTATCAAGACGGTGTGAAAATTAATGGCGCCACCAGTGCAACATTGGTGACGGACAAAGCAGGAATATATTCCGTGGCCATTGATTTTGGCGGTTGCAACAATACGTATTCCATTGATTTGAAAGAATTCAAAATGCAAAGCAGCATC
>JAGNPF010000294.1 GCA_017989775.1 Flavobacterium sp. | reverse complement strand
CGATATTCATTTGGATTATAAACTTCTGCCATTAAGAAAGCATCTGGATTCTTCACTTTTATCGCTGAATTCATATAACTCCAAAATTCAACTGGTACCATTTCGGCCACATCATATCGGAAACCATCGACGCCTTTGGCAGTCCAATACAAGGCAATATCACGGAATTTTATCCAAGAATTAGGCACATTTTTATCTTTCCAAAAATCGAAATGTTCTTGATACGATTTGGTATCAAAACCTGCTGGAAGTTCTGGAAAATCTTTAGAACCATCAGGGCGAATTCCGTAATTGACTTTCACCGTTTCGTACCAATCATTTTTATCTGGTTTAGCCAATCTCGAACCGTTACCTGTCCATTTTGCTGGAAATTCTTCAAATTTTCCATCAATTAGCGGATTGCTTTCTCCGTTTAAAGGTTTGCCCGTGTCAGGGATTTCAAAACGGGTATTTGGAATATAATAAAAGTTATTGTCGCGTTTGTATTCCACCGAAACATCATCATCGGCACCAAAATCATTTACACCTTTTGGATTGCTTTTGCCTTCGTATTTTCGGGCAATATGATTGGGAACAATATCAATTATGACCTTCATTCCTGCTTTGTGTGTTCGGGCAATCAAGGCTTCAAATTCTTGCAAACGATTGGCAGGATTTACCGCCAAATCTGGGTTTACATTATAACAATCTTTCACAGCATACGGCGAACCCGCACGACCTTTTACCACTTCGGGATCGTCGTTCGAAATACCAATCGAAGTATAATCTCGTACCAAAGCATGATGTGGAACTCCAGTGTACCAAATAGACGAAACTCCCAAATCCTTGATTTCTTTCAAGGCTTTATCAGTAAAATCATTGAACTTCCCTACTCCATTTTCCTCAATGGTTCCCCAAGGTTTATTGGTGGTATTTTTGTTTCCAAACAATCGGGTAAAAACCTGATAGACAACTTCTTTCTTCTGTGGTGTATTTTTCTTTTCTGTATCCATTTTAATAGCTGTAGTTTTACAGGCTGCTGCCAAAAGTAATATGCTTATACTTGCAACAATAGTTCTTTTTTTTATCATATCCAATTTTGTTTGTTAGGTGTCTTTTTTATGCCATTCGAATCTTTTAAAATTAATCCACATTAAATTTAGCACATTTTTTTATAAAGAAATGACAATTATTCGGAATTTGCACCGGCAAAAAATCAATAATTTCTACTACAACGTAATACTGGCCCTGTTTGTTGATAAGTTTAAAAACCAAATCAATCAACCTTTCCATCATTTCAAAAGGTTATAAATAAATCATAATATGAATTTAAGGTTGTTTCCTTTTTCTTAAATTTGGCAAAAAATAAATCCATTGAAGAAGTTTCTCCTTTTCATAAGTTGTTGTTTAACAATTCTACTCACGCAAAACCTTGTGGCACAAACACCAAAAATAATCTTGGTTGAACATTCTGATTATTTTGACGTGAACCAAATCGAAGCTCCAGATGCTGCCTTGCTGACCGGAAATGTCCGCGTGAACCACGACGGCGTCATCATGACCTGCAACAAAGCCTATTATTTTCAAAAAGAAAACTACATCAAGGCCTTTGGTGACGTGCAATTGGTTCAAGGCGACACTTTGTATCTCAACAGTAAATATGCCGAATACAACGGCAACATGAAACAGGCTTATGCCACGGGAGATGCCGTTATGCACTCACCGGAATCCACCTTGGTCACCGACACCATCAACTTTAACCGCAACACACAGGAAGTCTATTACAATTCGAACGGAACGATTACCAACCGGGACAATACGTTGAAAAGCAAGTCCGGGAAATATTATGTTACCGAGAAAAAGTTCCAATTCCTCACGGCAGTCACCATCACCAATCCAAAGTACGTCATCAAGTCCAATCATTTGGATTATTACAGCAATTCGGGGCATTCCTACCTTTTTGGCCCATCGACCATTACCAGCAAAACCAATTATATTTATACCGAAAAAGGGTTTTATGACACCAAAAGAAATCTGGCCCATTTTCTTCGGAAATCCTACATCAAATACGACGACCGCTTGATTGAAGGCGATAGTTTGTATTATGATCGAAATCGGGAATTTGCCTCGGCAACGCGAAACGTCAAAATAAAGGATTCCGTCAATCGAGGCATCGTCAAAGGGCATTATGCCGAATTGTACAAAAACCAAGACTCGATGTTCGTGACCAAAAGAGCCGTGGCAGTCAACTTTGTCGAAAACGATTCGGTTTACATCCACGGTAAAAAACTGATGGTTACCGGCCCGGAAGACAACCGAATTATTCGCGCTTTCAACAATGTCCGTTTCTACAAAACCGACATGAGCGGCAAATGCGATTCCATACATTCGAGTGCCAAAATTGGATTGACCAAATTAATAGGAAATCCAATCCTTTGGAACGGAGACAGCCAAATCACGGGCGACATCATGCACCTTATTGGTGATAAAAAAACACAGAAAATAGATTCGCTCAAAGTACTCAACAATACCTTTATCGTCTCGAAAGACACGCTCGGAACCGGTTTCAACCAAGTCAAGGGACAAAATCTGTTCGGGAAATTCCTGGACGGAAAACTCCACGATGTCGATATCATCAAAAATGCCGAAGTGGTTTATTATATGCGAAACGACGCCCAGGAACTCATTGGCATCAACAAAAACGTGAGCAGCAAAATCAACATCATTTTTGACAATAAAGAAATCGAAGACATCACTTTTTTCAAGCAAGTCGATGGAACGATTTTTCCAGAGAATGAACTGCCCGAACCCGACAGAAAACTACGGGGAATGGTCTGGCGAGGCGACGAACGAATCAAGTCGAAAGACGATATTTTTACGGACGAAGACAACGAACTCAACGCCAAATTGGTCAAGCAAGGCGAAGCCGAAGAAGCCAAGAAAAATGTCCCGATGAAAGTTCGAAAAGAAACCTTGAATTACGACAAGAAGAAAAAGAAGTAGTTTTCAAGTGGCATTGATTGGATTAGCCCTCTATTTGTCATTCCGACGAAGGAGGAATCCCTACTAACGAGAGCAACATAATTGAGACGCTTCCAGCGTGACAAATAGCAAGAATAATTATTCTCCAAATTAATACATAAAACTCAGTAAACTTTAAGCCTTCGCGGTTAAAAAAAAACAACGTGGACAACGATTTCATAAAATACCAAGCCCAAACTTCGCCCTATCCTTTGGGAATGGAAGTTTCTCACGCCATAGGCTCTTATATTTTCGACACCAACAACAAAAAATACCTGGATTTTGTGGCTGGAGTTTCGGCTTGCACGCTCGGACACCAACCGCCAAGAGTCAATCAGGCGATAAAAGACCAATTGG
>JAGNPF010000022.1 GCA_017989775.1 Flavobacterium sp. | reverse complement strand
GGTAATTTCGGTCGTCCAACGCAATTTCAAGCCTGCAAGGGGAGAAACTTTGTACTGGATAATTTGTCCGGCATACATATTTTTTCCGTCAAAATCCGTGATATTGAAACCCATGGTTTCTGGAGTTATTTTCTGCAAATTTCTTGGACTGGAGAAGAAAGCCCAACATTCTTCGATACTCGCATTAATATGCTGAACGGTTTCTTTTTTATATACTTTCATATTTTTGTTTTAACTCCGACAGGTTTTTGAACCCTGTAAGAGTTGGTTAAGCATTATTTTTCTATTTTTTTAATCAAAACCAAACTCATCAACAACATCGAAAAGGCGTAACCAACATCTTCAATTGGGATGGTTCCCAAACGAATTCCCAAATTTTCGGAATTGTTGTAGCTCACCACGGGTTCGTCGATAAAACTGCCTGTCAAAATTCCGTTGACCAAGGCAAAGGGAATCAATATTATCAGGAAAGTGATAAAAAAAGTGCTTAAAATAGTAGGCGTTTTGAAAAACGCATAAGTCAAAAGCAATACCAAAACCGTGTAATTTATCGCCGTGTATAATTTATCGTAATGGAGAAAAATCACAGGTAAAAGCACCATCATCAAAATCCAATAAATAATTTTTACCGTTTTGTCCGAAAGAGAAACATTGGGATAAAAATAGTGAAAGGCAAAGTGGATAAAAAGGCTCGCATACGGAATGCAGACAAAAAACAACCATTCCTCGATAGGCAAATCAAAGAATTCTATCCCCGAATGATAACGCGGATTAAAACTCCACACTCCCATTTTCGTGAAAATAATATCCCAAACAATGAAGAAAACAGCAGAAATCAAGATGGACAAAAAAACAGCTTTCCATCTTTTTATATACTTCATTCTGTTTTCAAAACTATACAGAAAGGGAATGATAAAGGAAGCGATATTTAAAAAAAAGTATAATGACATAATTCTTTTATATATCCAAATAAGTGGACTTAAATTTAAACCAAAGGCAAACACACTACTATGTCATTTCGACGAGGATGAAATCACAAAAAGCAATATCTTAAATTTTAAAATATTTTAAAGGCACAAACAGCATCCCGAAACATTCGCCGTGTTCTTTTCCTAAATGCTTGTGATGGACTTTATGGCCTTTGCGAAGGGCTATCAAATATTTGTTTTTGGTGTTTTTGAAGAGCTTCAACCGCTGGTGGATAATGATGTCGTGCACGATAAAATAGCTCAAACCGTAAGCAAAAATACCCAAGCCGATAAAGAAACGATAATCAAAACCAGCTGCTGCTCCGAAGTAAAACAACAGGATACTGGGAATGGCAAAAATCACGAAAAATAAATCATTTCGTTCGAAAATATGAGCGTATTTAGGCTGGTGGTGATCTTCGTGCAAATACCACAAAAATCCGTGCATCACATATTTATGCGTGCACCAAGTCACGCATTCCATCAGCAAATAAGTGGCCAAAAAAATCAGGAAAGCTATCATTTCAAATTGTTTTTTTTTTTAGATAAGTAGGCGCTAAATCTGTTACACCAAATTCAATTTGTAAGATACGAAAGAATTGGCAAACAAAAGCCCTTTGGTATAATTGGAAACCCGAATTCTTTCGCTACCAATTTTGTGGCAAGGCGTGTTTTCCAGTTTTCGCAACAGTTTTTTATAATAAACATAAGCGGTGTAAACTCCGAATTTAGCTTCCAAAGGCAGCTTTTTGATGCCTTGCAAAGCCACTCGAAAATCTTCTTCAATCTCACTGATAATCATCGATTTAGAACTTTCGTCGAAAGATTTCAAATCGACACCCGGAAAATAATTACGGTTTAAAACCAGGTTGTCGTCTTTCAAATCTCGCAAGAAATTCACTTTTTGAAAAGCAGAACCCAAACGCATTGCTTCAGGTTTCAATTCCTCGTATTTTTGGTCGTCTCCTTTCACGAAAACTTTCAAACACATCAAGCCCACCACGTCGGCAGAACCATAAATATAATCGTCATATTCCTCTTTGCTGTGGTAATCCGATTTGACCAAATCCATTTTCATACTTTTCAAAAACGACTGTATCAAATCGTCGGTGATGTTGTATTTTTTCACCGTATGCTGAAAAGAATTCAGGATTGGATTCAAACTAATGCCCGCTTTTTGGGCTTTGTAATAGTCATTTTCAAATTCATTAATCAAGGTTTCTTTGTCGAAACCGTGGAAAGAATCGACAATCTCGTCGGCAAAACGAACAAAACCATAGATGCTGTAAATGGCTTCGCGAATACTGGGCGCCAACATTTTAACAGCCAAAGAAAAGGACGTGCTGTAACTTTTTGTCACCAACACACTGCATTTATGCGATACTTCGTCAAATAAATCTTTCATCTGTTTTGGTTTTTAAAGTTGTTTCTTAATCAAATCGGACACTATTTTTCCTGAAATTATCGATGGCGGAACTCCCGGTCCTGGAACGGTCAATTGTCCTGTAAAAAATAAATTCTTGACTTTTTTGCTGATAATCTTGGGCCTCAAAAAAGCGGTCTGCGTCAGGATATTGGCCAATCCGTAGGCGTTCCCTTTATAGGAATTGTAATCGTTGACAAAATCTTTCACACAAAAACTTTCTTTAAAGATAATATTTTTTGAGACAGATTGATTCGTCAATTGCTCAAATCTTTCGATAATATTTTTAAAATATTTTTCTCTAATTTCCTGATTATCTTCGATTCCGGGCGCAATAGGGATTAAAAATATTCCTGCTTCTTTTCCTTGTGGAGCCACCGTTTCATCGGTTTTGCTGGGAAAACTGGCGTAAAAAAGTGGTTTTTCAGGCCATTTGGGATGGTCGTAAATGTCTTTGGCGTGCACGTCAAACTCGGTATCGAAGAATAAAGTGTGATGCGAAACATTGTCGATTTTCTTGTCGAAACCCACGTAAAAAAGCAAGGAAGAAGGTGCAAAAACTTTGCTGTCCCAATACTTTTCGGAATAGCCTCGGTATTTTTCGTCCAACAAGGTTTCGGTGTGATGGTAATCGGCACCACTCAAAACCAAGTCAGATTCGATTGTGACTCCATTGGAAACCACGCTTTTGACTACGCCATTTTCCACATTGATTTTCTCGACATTTTGGCTGGTTTCAATTTTCACGCCCAATTCCACAGCCAAAGTCACCATCGCTTTTACCACTTCATACATTCCGCCTTTCGGGTGCCAAGTGCCCAAACCGAAATCGGCATAATTCATGAAACTATAAAAAGAAGGCGTATTGGAAGGTTTTGCACCCAAAAACAAAACCGGAAATTCCATAATTTGTTGCAAGCGAGGATTCTTGATTTTCTTGCGAACGGTAGTCCTGATGGTGCTAAAAAACTGGTTCACTTTTCGGATGGTAACGGGTGTAATCAATTCGGTGATGGAAATCCCGGGACGATACACCAAATCCTTAATCGCCACATCATAATTGTGTTGGGCATTATCCAAAAAATCATTCAAATGTTGGGCACTTCCCTTTTCTTCCTTTTCGAAAATGAAAAGAATATCGGTCAAGTTATCCGGAATCTTGATGGAATCCACTTTGTCGAAATACACTTCGTAAGCCGGATTCAATTTATCCAAATGATAATAATCCGATGGTTTTTTGCCAAAATCGGCAAAGAATTTCTCGAACACATCCGGCATCCAATACCAAGTGGGACCAATATCAAAAGTAAAACCTTCTTTCGACAGTTGTCTTGCTCGACCACCGACCGTGCTGTTTTTCTCGAGAATTGTCACCTCAAAACCATCCTTCGCCAAGTAGCAAGAAGCTGCCAAAGCGGAAAAACCTGAACCTATTATTGTAATTGTTTTTTTCATTTGTTGAACAAAATTACAAAAAAGTTAAACAAAACAAACTATATTAACAATAAATTACAATTCAACCACCAAGTCCTGAATGGAATGAAACGTTTTTATATTGTCGGGAATCTTCTTCAAGTCAATGAATTCGGTCATTCGGCCGAGAAACCAAACTTGTGAATCGGCTTCCATTATTTCGATGGCAATTCGTTGCAAATAATCATTAATGACGTCTTTTGTGGGCTGAACGGTCAAATAGGAAACATAAACAATGCTGTCAAAATACTTTTTAATGTCTTTCAAACTTTCCATAGGGACGCTCTCGCCAAGGTAAATGGTTTTGTAACCGTGGAGCAAGATTTCGTAGTTCAAATACATCAAACCCAGCTCATGGATTTCATTTTCAGGGAGAAACAAAACAAAAATTTTGTCGGTTCGAGTAGGCTCCAAAACCTGAATTTTTTCAGTATTGACAAGTAGTTTTTGCTTGATCAAACTAGAAACAAAATGCTCCTGAGCCGGCGTTATCGTGCCCGATTGCCACAACAAACCGATTTCATTCATCAACGGAATGAGTACCTCGTAAAAAATTTCTCGGAAGGATTTTTCAGAAAGCAAATTGGAATAGGTTTTAAAAAACAGCACTTGGTCAAAATTCATCATCGCCAATTTGAACGCGTTGATGGCGTGGCTCTTGGAACTTTTTTCTGAAATAATTTCCCGCACCAAAAGCTCGATTTTCTCGGTGGAATATTCGGCAATTCGGGAGATTTTATAACCGTAATTGTGCAACAAAACAATGTTGAGCAATTTCTGCAAATTGTGCGTGTCATAATTCCTGATATTGGTCGAGGAACGCATTGGCTCCAAAATACCATATCTTTTTTCCCAAATTCGAATGGTGTGCGCCTTTATTCCGGAAAGGTTTTCAAGATCCTTGATACTGAAAACCGATTTAATATTGTTTATCATTTTTTCAAATTCAATAAACAAATATATATAAAATTTATTGCAGACTTTAAAAATAAAGCAAAAAACGTATATTTAGCATCGAATACAAATATCTAAACACCATAAACGACACATTTCAACCATTTAATTCAAAAAAACACTACGTCATGATAGAAAAAATAACCCATTTCGTCAACCTGCACCAAGGAGAAGAAGACAAAAATAAAGTGCTGGAAAATGTCCTTTCCAACATTTCGTTCAGAGGTTCCAATTTATGGATTTTGGCTTGCGCCATCATCATTGCCTCGGTGGGACTGAACGTCAATTCGACCGCCGTGATTATTGGAGCGATGCTTATCTCCCCGTTGATGGGGCCTATTTTGGGAGCGGGTTTCAGTTTGGGAATATATGATTTTGAACTGTTCAAAAAATCATTGAAAAACTTGGCCATTGCCACCGTGGTGAGTTTGTTGACTTCCACATTTTATTTTTACGTGAGCCCGTTCAAGGAAACCCAATCCGAATTATTGGCCCGAACTTCGCCCAATATCTACGACGTCCTGATTGCTTTTTTTGGCGGATTGGTGGGCGTGATAGCCATAACCAGGGTCGAAAAAGGAAATCCCATTCCCGGGGTGGCCATCGCCACGGCCTTGATGCCGCCCTTGTGCACGGCAGGTTACGGACTGGCCATAGGCAATTACAAATATTTTTTTGGAGCGCTTTTTCTGTACACCATCAACTGCGTTTTCATTTGCATTGCCACTTTTCTTATCGTCAAATATTTGAAATATCCACACACAAAACAGGTTGACATTGCTCAAGAAAAGAAAATCAGACACCTCATTACGGCCATTATTTTGGTAATCATTCTGCCCAGCGTTTATTTTGCCTACGATCTTCGGAAACAAAAAATATACGAACAAAGAGTTGAAAAATTTGTCACCAATGAATTCAAGAACAAGGGATACACCGTCCTTTTCAATAAGCTGACCGTAAACACCAATCCCAAAAAATTAGATTTGGGATTTTTGAACGACAAATTCACCCCACTGGAAATTAAAGCCCTCAACCAAAAATTAACAGAATACAACATTTCCAATACCCGATTGCACATCCGTCAAGACACCACCGATTTGAAAAAATTAATCCAGAACGAAATCAATTTTGGCAAATCGGGCTTGAACCAAAAAGACCTTAAAATTGCCGCCTTGGAACAGAAAAACAAATCCAACCAATACGACAACAAATCATTGTTGTCCGAAACGAAAATACTGTTCCCGGAAATAGAAAACATGTCTCTGGAAAACCACTCCTTCATCATCAAAAAAGACAGTACTGCCACCGTTCCTGTCCTGATATACCAAAGCAAGGAGGAACTCCCGAAAGCATCCGTTGAAAAATTGCATTCATGGCTGAAACAACGACTTGCCAGCGATGAAATCGAAATTTACAAACGAAACAACCCCTAAAAAAAGCAGAAAAAACATTCAATTTTCTTAGAACAATTATTTTTAGTGTAAAAAATACAATTATTTTATTTCAACCCTTTTTTATCCTGAAAAAAGTATTTTTAAAAGCTGTTTAAACAAATAGCCACACAAAATTTACATTAAAACAAGGAATAAAAATGAACTTTAAAAACTTGATTGGACAGTTGCCCAAAATAGGAATCAGACCCGTAATTGACGGTAGATTGGATGGAGTAAGAGAATCGCTTGAAGAATCAACCATGAACATGGCAAAAATTGCCGCCGATTTCCTGGAAAAAAACCTGAGACATGCCGACGGCAGCAAAGTGGAATGCGTTATCTCGGATTCCTGCATAGGCGGTGTTGCCGAAGCCGCCGCTTCGGCCGACAAATTTTCGAGAGAAGGCGTTGGCTTGAGCTTGACCGTGACGCCTTGTTGGTGTTATGGCAGCGAAACCATCGACATGGATCCCTTGATTCCGAAAGCCATTTGGGGTTTCAACGGAACCGAACGTCCGGGAGCTGTTTATTTGGCGGCAGCCTTGGCGGGTCACAACCAAAAAGGACTTCCTGCTTTTGGCATTTACGGCCGCGATGTTCAAGACAGCGACGACACCAGCATTCCCGAAGATGTGCAAAAAAAATTATTGCTTTTCGGAAAAGCCGGTTTGGCCGTTGCCACGATGAAAGGCAAATCGTATCTATCCATGGGAGCCGTTTCCATGGGAATTGCGGGCTCCATTGTTGACCCGAATTTCTTCGAAAGCTACTTGGGAATGCGTTGCGAAAACATCGACATGACCGAATTTTCGAGAAGAATCGAACACGAAATCTACGACAAGGAAGAATACGAAAAAGCCTTTGCTTGGACCAAAGCCAAATGCAAGGAAGGAAAAGATTACAATCCTGAAAACCGTCAAAAATCGAGAGCCGAATTGGACAAAGATTGGGAATTTGTCGTAAAAATGGCCTTGATTGGTCGCGACTTGATGATTGGAAATCCAAAACTGAAAGCCTTGGGTTACGGCGAAGAAGCCTTGGGAAGAAACGCCATTTCCGGCGGTTTCCAAGGACAAAGACAATGGACAGACCATTTGCCGAACGGCGATTTTATGGAAGCGATTCTAACTTCTTCTTTCGACTGGAACGGCATTCGCCAGCCTTTTATGTTGGCCACGGAAAACGACAGTTTGAACGGAGTTTCGATGTTGTTCGGACATTTATTGACCGGAGCCGCCCAAATATTTAGCGACGTGAGAACGTATTGGAGTCCAGAAGCCGTAAAAAGAGTGACGGGTTACGAACTAACAGGCGACGCTGCCAACGGATTTATCCACCTCATCAATTCCGGTGCTTCGGCCTTGGACGGAACGGGCGAACAATCCATCGACGGTAAACCGGCTATGAAACCTTGGTGGGACATTACCGAAAACGAAGTCGAAAAATGTCTCGAAAAAACCACTTGGGGACCAGGAAAGCTGGAGTATTTCAGGGGTGGCGGTTTCTCTTCCACTTTCAAAACCAAAGGCGAAATGCCAGTGACGATGTGCCGAATCAATATCGTGAAAGGCATTGGCCCCGTATTTCAAATCGCCGAAGGAAAAACCATCGAACTTCCGGAAGACGTGCACAACATCATCAACGAAAGAACCGATCCTACTTGGCCTACCACTTGGTTTGTGCCGAACCTTACGGGTAAAGGCCCTTTCAAAGATGTGTACAGCGTGATGTCGAACTGGGGAGCCAATCACGGCGCCTTCACTTACGGACACATTGGTGCCGATTTGATCACTTTGGCCTCGATGCTCCGAATCCCGGTAAACATGCACAATGTTCCCGAAGACCAAATTTTCAGGCCAAGTGCTTGGGCGTCTTTTGGCATGGATCCAGAATCTTCCGATTACAGGGCTTGCAGCACTTACAAGGCTTTGTATGAATAAAAACAATTTATAGAAAACAAAAGGCTGGTTTGAAACACCGAACTAGCCTTTTTAGTTTTGTAAGAAAAAATTATTGTATTTGAGGAGATGTAAAATAAAACAAACATTAGTAAAACCTAAAGGTTTCGAGAGAAAACAACAATTAAAATTATGGCAATAATTATAATTAAAAGACCTCCTAGAGAAAACAGGGCGAAAGAATACGAAATCTATATTGACAAACAAAAAGCCGGAACAATTTCTGATGGCGATATTATGGAGTTCAACACAACGAATGGACAACATCTAATCAACTTGAAAGTGAGGCAATTTTCAAGTCCAGACATTACAATTGAAACATCCGAAGATAAAATAACGGCCTTAAAAATTGTCGAATTCAAGAAAATGAAATGGGTGTGGGAAATCATAATCGCAATTTTTACCCTCCACTTTATTTTGAGAATGACAATTGGCTTTAAATACACAACATTATTATTTATTCCCGTGTTTCTGTCAGACATATACTACAGAAAATTAGGGTGGAAAAAACATTTAAAACTCGAAGAAGAGGTTTGATTTTGCGCCCATTTTAGTCTTTTCAATATTCAATCCTCGTTAAGCAAACAAATAATTCTATGAAAAACAAAACCATCATCTCAGCATTACTACTCGCATCATTCCTTTCGAACGCGACTTTCGCACAGGAACAAACGAATCCGCAACAAAGTCCAAAAAAGGAATTGACCAAAGAAGAAAAACAAGCCAATTCCAATCTGGAACAAGAAAAGAAAGCCGCAGAATGGGTGACTTCCCTAAATCTGAACGATGCTGCCAAAGAACAAAGAATCCAAGCAGTGATTGTTGCCCACTTGAAAGCCGTTCGCGACTGGAACAACGAACATCCCGGAACCATTGTACCTGCCGGAATCAACCCAACGACCGGACAACTGCTCAGCGAACTCGAAAGACAGATTATCGTCCAGTCGTCGATGCCAAAAACAGTGCACGAAAACCTGATGGCGGGACTTCGCAAAGACTTGACCGAGGAACAGGTGGAGCTTGTTTTGGATAAATACACCATTGGAAAAGTACAATTTACCATGGCAGGTTACAAAGCCATCGTTCCGGACATGACCGCCCTGGAAGAAGAAACCATCCTCAAGTTCATGAAACAAGCCCGCGAACAAGCGGTCGATTACAAGAGCATGAAACAAATTTCGGCCATCTTCGAGATTTACAAAACCAAATCGGAACAATACCTGAACAACAACGGCCGCAACTGGAAACAAATGTACAAAGCGTTTACCGATGGCATAAAAGCCAAAAAAGCGGCTGAAAAAGAGGGCAAGTAAATCACTATAAATTTGGATTGGCAAACTTAAAGTCTGCAAACTTCAATCTTTTGTATTTGCCACAGATTAAAAAGATTATCACGGATTAATCTTTGTGAATCTTTTTAATCTGTGGCAAATTGTTTTTTTAAAACTTGAACCCCACTCCGCAAAAGTCCCCGACTTTGCGGATGTGTAGGTCAGTCTCCGACTGACATAAAAAATCAATCCTAAATTTCAACGGACTAAAGTCCGTTGCTACAAAATAAGTCGATCCTATGGAACTTTGCCGTCAAGAACATGCAGGTTGGCGATATTCAACAAATCTGGCATTGATCCCGTTTATTGTAACAAAACAATATCTTTGCAGCATACAAAAACTTGAAAAAATGAATTGGATACTATTAATTATTGCCGGATTATTTGAAGTTGCCTTTGCTTCTTGCTTGGGAAAAGCCAAAGAAACCAGCGGAAACGAGATGTATTGGTGGTATGCCGGTTTTCTAATTTCATTGATTATCAGTATGGTTTTGTTGGTCAAGGCCACCCAGACTTTACCCATCGGAACCGCTTATGCCGTCTGGACAGGCATTGGAGCCGTGGGCACCGTGTTGATGGGGATTTTTGTATTCAAGGAGCCAGCCACCTTCTGGCGAATTTTCTTTATCACCACGCTAATCGGCTCCATTATAGGACTAAAATCGGTTTCGCATTAATCATTGACAAACACACAAACATTCCGGTTTTGCATGCTAAAATATGATAATAGTCAGTATTGGGTTTCATTTGAAATCGTATATTAGGACTTTTTTATACAAAGATATTTATGATTGCAAAATTGAATGAAAAGAAATCC
>JAGNPF010000293.1:1358-3361 GCA_017989775.1 Flavobacterium sp. | reverse complement strand
AATTTCAACATTACTACCAAAGAAATAAGCGATTTTACGATTTCAGGAAAAGGTTCTAAAATTCGAGTAATCGAAGCCTTGGAAGGCCAATTGATTACCAATGAAATTCATCACAACCCATTAATTTTTGATGGGAAAATCATTTCGGATACCGAAAACGACATCCTGAAAATGGCGGTTGTCAACCGTTATGAAAACACAAAACCAGCCATTGCTTTCATCAAGAATTTTGGCTTGAAAAAAGGAGCGATTGCCAGTTCGGTGGCGCACGATTGTCACAATATTGTGGTCGTGGGCACTTCCGACGAGGAAATTTGCAATGCCGTCAACCTGATTATCGAAAATACGGGAGGCGTTTGTGCCGTAAACGGTTCCGAAAACAAGATGTTGCCTTTGCCTGTTGCCGGAATTATGAGCGACAGAAACGGTTGGGAAACCGGAAAATTGTATCAGGAAATTGATGCTATGGCAAAAGAATTAGGCAGCAATTTGAAAGCGCCTTTTATGACGCTTTCGTTTATGGCTTTACTGGTCATTCCCGATTTGAAATTATCCGACAAGGGATTGTTTAGCGGGAATAGTTTTTCTTTTGTGGACTTGGAGGTTAATTAACCCAAAAGACGCAAAAGTCTTATTTTTGTCATTTCGACGAAGGAGAAATCACATAACGAGAGCAAACAAGTTGAGCAATTTAATGTGATTGCTTCGTTCCTCGCAATGACGAATTAAGCTTTTAAAGTCAAAGCCTCTCCTTCAAATTGGATTCCGTCCCATCCTAATTTCATGAAATTACGGATATTTTGGTGGTTGGTTCCTTCTGGATCGCCCAAAACTTCATCAAAATAATAGGCTCCAAAACAAGCCAAGGTTTCGGCTTGGGACAAGTTTTGTAATTTGGCGAAAGCAAATAATTTACAGGAACCCGAATTTTGTCCTGCTTCATTGTGTTGTGTTCCATTGTCGAAAGTGGTTGGCGTAAAATCGTAATTTTCCTCAATAACAGCAATGGTTTCTGGAAAGGTTATTGCGTTTGGGGTTTGTTTTAATTTTTCTAAAAAAGTGGTAATGCTCATTATGTAATTTATTATTCTGATTGTTTTTTATTTTCTTTCGTTGTCGTTTTTCCTGCAACCACCACCACAATTTCTCCTTTTGGTGGTTTATTTTCAAAATGGGTCAGCACTTCACGTGCTGTTCCGCGGACATTTTCTTCGTGTAGTTTTGATAATTCTCTTGAAACGCAAATTTGTCGGTCTTCGCCAAAATAAGCAATAAATTCGGCTAAAGTTTTGACTAATTTATGGGGGGAAACATACAAAATCATTGTGCGGGTTTCTTCGGCAAGTGCCAAATATCGGGTTTGTCTTCCTTTTTTCTCGGGCAAAAATCCTTCGAAAATGAATCGGTCATTCGGCAAACCGCTATTGACCAAAGCCGGCACAAAAGCCGTTGCTCCGGGCAAACATTCCACGTCAATTTTATTTTCGACACAGGCGCGTGTGAGCAAAAATCCGGGATCGGAAATCGCCGGTGTTCCCGCATCCGAAATCAAGGCGATGGTTTCCCCGGCTTTCAATCTGGAAATTAAATTCTCGACGGTTTTGTGTTCGTTGTGCATGTGATGGCTGTGCATGTGTGTGCCTATCTCGAAATGTTTCAGCAATTTTCCGCTGGTGCGGGTGTCTTCGGCGAGAATCAAATCGACTTCTTTCAGGATGCGAATGGCGCGAAAAGTCATGTCTTCGAGGTTGCCAATAGGTGTTGGAACAATGTATAATTTACCCATAGATAAAAAAATTAGACACCAATTTAATTAGTACAAATTCGTAAAATTCGTGTCTTTTATAAATGTAGAATTAAAAAAATTAGAGTTAAATTAAGTGAATTTTTTCTCGATAATTTCGATAAAACGTTGCTCGTAATCCTCTTTTCCCTGCCAATTGTTGTAATCTGGTTTTACCATATCTTCGATGAAATTTTGGGCTTCCTGAAAATTGTCGTAG
>JAGNPF010000293.1:0-1258 GCA_017989775.1 Flavobacterium sp. | reverse complement strand
TTAAGTGAATTTTTTCTCGATAATTTCGATAAAACGTTGCTCGTAATCCTCTTTTCCCTGCCAATTGTTGTAATCTGGTTTTACCATATCTTCGATGAAATTTTGGGCTTCCTGAAAATTGTCGTAGGTAATCAATTGGTTCAAAACGCGGTTGTAATCTTCGTCGCTGTTGCCAAAAAGATTTTTCACGAAACCGATTCGATCATTCAAGTCGATGCTTATTCCGTAAGCCAATTTTTCGTTTAGCGATACCGGTTTGGGTTCAATGTCCTTTGGATTCAACTCCATTTCGGCCAAAAGTTCTTCTCTTTCTTTTTGAATATTCGTCTCTTTTGGGAGTGCAGTTTCTTTTGGAAGATCAAAGTCCAATGGACTTGTTTTTTCTGCATCGTGATCCACTTTTACAAAAGTGGTTTCCGTATAATCTCCACCCAATAAATCCAAGAAAGAAATTTGGACTTCTTCCGGTTTGGCTTGAATTTCGTCGGCAACAATCTTCTCTTCCTCTTCTTCTTCATCTAATTCAAACGAAGGCACAAAGTCAACCTGATTTATTTCTTCACCAACAGTTTCCGCAACGATTTCTTCTTCCGGTTCAATGGCTAGCACTTTTTTCTCAAAAATTTCCTCGTTTTCAACAACAACAACTTCATCAACAATAGATTCTTCCTCCTCGATTTCTTCGGCAACAATTTCAATTTTTGTCATCGCTGGCTTTACCTCCGACAAATGATTTTCTTCGAAAAATTGTTTCATTTTTGCCACAACTTCGGCTTGACCAATTGTTGGTTTAACCCCTTCGAAATGCTCTTCGACAAATTGCAAAATCGCCAATTTCTCATACAACTTCCTGGTTTCAATACACAATTGATTGATGTCGGATTTGTTTTTCATTTGCAATACCCTGTGCGCAATGCTCATCAAGTCGGCTTCCAGTTTTTTCTTCATAACATTTGAAATTATAGTGAGTAAGTTGTGTCTTTTTTAATGAATGTATTTTTGTTTTTTTATTTTTCCAAAGGAAGAAGCTCGCTTTCACGATAGTATCATTTTGTAAATAAGTGTTCGTGAATCTCCGATTTGATAAAAATTTTCTACTTTTGAAACGACGTAAAAGTAGAAATTTTTATGTCGGTTTGTTTTCGTTACAAAGTAATAAAAATTATTCATTTCTAAAGTCCGAAAAATACAAAATGTTTCTCGAAAATACAGTAAATCATAAAGAACAATTTGGTTGGATCGAAGTTATTTGCGGTTC
>JAGNPF010000292.1 GCA_017989775.1 Flavobacterium sp. | reverse complement strand
GAAAACCATCTTCTTTTTCATAAGAAATTTTCGCTCCCAATTGTTGCAAGGCTTCCACCAAAACTTTTATCGGACGTTCCGTCATTCTTTGAGAACCCGTCAAAACTACTTCGCGACCTTCGTTCACTGCAAAATAAGCCGTAAGAAAACGCATTGCCGTTCCGGCATGATGAATATCAACAAGCTGGGAGTTGGAAGTTGGAAGTTGGGAGTTTATAGCCAAAGCTTTTTGCATCACTTCGCTGTCATCTGAATTGGAAGTATTGGCCAAAGCAATATTTGGAAACAAGGCCTGCAATAACAACAGTCTGTTGGTTTCACTCTTGGAGCCGGTAATTGCAATTTGCGCTTGTAAATCAGATTGGGAAGTTTGTAACAGTAAATTCATTTTAGCTTGGTTGATGGGTAATTGGCGGCAAATTTATTTTAAAAAAAGGATGTACCAAAGCTTTCCCCTGACTTATAACATTATTTTAATTTCTCGTTGTTTTTGTGGCGGTCTTTGTCCCGCACCGATTTCAAGTCCATTTTCTTGTCGAAAGCGGCTTGCAAATCGATTCCGGTTTGGTTGGCCAAGCACAAAACCACAAAAACCACGTCGGCCAATTCCTCGCCAAGGTCTTTGTTTTTGTCACTTTCTTTTTCGGATTGTTCGCCATAGCGACGGGCGATGATTCGGGCCACCTCGCCTACTTCTTCGGTAAGTTGCGCCATATTGGTCAATTCGTTGAAATAGCGAACGCCGTGTTCCTTGATCCAGGTATCAACGGCTAGTTGGGAGTTTTTCAGGTTCATAGTCTTTGTCTTTTTTAACCCTGTCAGGGTTATGAACCCTGACAGGGTTGTGAGATAGATTAATACTCGATTGTCAAATTATTAATTTCGTTTAAATTTTGTTGCTGATTGTGATAAAAAACAAAATTTTCTAAATCGCCAAATAATTCTACAACTTCCTTTCTTTTTAGTTTTGTTGGTTTATCTGAAATTACCGTTTCATAAGACGACCAAGGATACAAACTCATTTGTTTCACAAAACCGTGATGCACTGGATTGTTATGAATATAAAAAATCAATTGTTGAAAATACTTTTCAGAAGAAACTAATTTTCTTTCAAAAGTGGTTTCGAACAGACTTCCTGTTCTATTGTGGCGTTTATTTACAGCTTGTGTGTAGGCATTGAATAAATGTGAAAACTGCCTTGACGGGTCAATGGTTTTTGGTTTTTCGGTTGTGGTATATGTCAGTTCTTTTTGTTCTATTTCTATTTTATCCTTTATTCGAACTAAAATATGGAAGTGATTCTTCAACAAGCACCAAGCATAAGTTTCGGCAACAGGTTCAATGTATTTTGCATACAATCGAAGAAAATGATAGTAATTTTCGTGTTCAAGAAAAACATCAATTCCATTATTACCACGGTTGTAAATGTGGTAGTAATTGCCGTGAATTATGGGTTGTTTTATTTCCATCTTACTATTTTTTCTAACCCAACCCTGTCAGGGTTTTGAACCCTGACAGGGTTAAACTATCTATTCCCTTTTGCTCTATTATGAGTTTTACACAACATCTCACAGTTTTTCATATCGGTTGCTCCTCCTTTGCTCCAAGCTGCAACGTGGTCGGCATCCATATCGGCTAATTTCCAAATTTTTGTTTTATTGGCATCGTGACCAATAGCACAATGTGAACAATTAGAAACACCTTTACTTTCTGCTTCTGCGGTTTGTTTTGCATAAACCGATTTTTTTGTAGCATCTTCAAATACCCTAACATCCAATAATTTTGTATCAACTGAACCACCGAGAATATATTCAAAAATGCCTTTTCGGTTTTTTACATACGAATCGCCATATAGTTTTTTTACTTCTTCGGATACTTTTTTAGAATCATAACCTTGTTTATGATATAACTCATACAACCTTCCCCATTCTAAACCACGCATTTCGTTTTCCACATCAATAAAAACTGTTGAAACCCAATCAATAACACTATTGAAATAATTTTTTAATTCATTTATGTTAGTATCAAAACGATGGCTACTCATATAATGGGGTTGTATTCTAAATAGGCTGTAATTTCTTTTTCTATATCTTGATATTGCGTATAAAACTCGTCGTTCTTTGCATTTTTAGCATTGGTAAGATTGCTGTTTGCCATTTTTATTAATTGTGAATTAGGAATAAAAGCAAATGTAAAGATTGCAAAACAAAAAAACACCTTGAGTGAGGTGTTTCTTATAATAATTTCCGATATTTACTTTAAAAAAAACTATTCTCTGTTTTTAGAATCAATTACTATTGTAACCGGCCCATCATTTACAAGCGACACCTTCATGTCGGCTCCAAAAATTCCGGTTTGGACTTTCTTGCCCAATTCGTTTTCCATTTTTTGAACAAAATTTTCATACATCGGAATGGCAATTTCGGGTTTTGAAGCTTTTATGTAGGAAGGACGATTGCCTTTTTTGGTCGAGGCCTGAAGCGTGAATTGGGAAACCACGATGATTTCACCATTAATCTCTTTTACCGAAAGGTTCATTACGTCATTTTCGTCACCAAAAATGCGAAGATTGGCGGTTTTTTGGCAAAGCCAATCGATGTCTTCCTGTGTATCGGCATCTTCTATTCCGACCAAAACCAATAGTCCTTTCTGAATGTCGGCTACAATTTTAGCATCGACGGTTACCGAGGCTTGGGAAACTCTTTGAATTACTACTTTCATTTTTGGTAATGCTTTCGGGACTGAACACTAACTACTGAACACTGATGACTACTTCCTCGTTTCATCACTTGCTTTTCGGTCTTCGTCAAAGGAATCGGTACGGTAATTTTCGTCGTCACCTTCAAGGATTTTTAGGTAACTATTATAACGAGACCAAGCGATTTCATCTTTTTCCAAAGCTGCTTTAATGGCGCAATGCGGTTCTTCTTTGTGTAGGCAATTATTGAATTTACACTTATCTTTCAGCCGGAAGAATTCTGGAAAATAACCACTAATTTCTTCTTTTTCCATGTCGACAATCCCGAAACCCTTGATTCCCGGCGTGTCAATTATTCGAGCACCAAAAGACAAATCATACATTTCGGCAAAAGTCGTGGTGTGCTGTCCTTGTTTGCTTGCCTCGGAAATTGTTTTTGTTTTTAGATGTAAAGAAGGTTCCAAAGCATTGACCAAAGTTGATTTCCCGACACCGGAATGCCCTGAAAACATCGTTACTTTGCCAATCATCAATTGTTTTAAATCTTCCACTCCTTTGCCAGTTGTAGCAGAAACTCGCAAACATTGGTATCCAATTTCCTGATACACGTGTTGCATATACAATTGCTCGTCGAATGTAGTATCGTCGAATGTATCAATTTTGTTAAAAACCAAGATAGTTTCAATAC
>JAGNPF010000291.1 GCA_017989775.1 Flavobacterium sp. | reverse complement strand
ACGCGACAAAGCGACTTCAAACATTTGTACAGCTCAGGTTTTACTTTCGGTTATGGCCGGAATGTACGCCGTATATCACGGACCAAAAGGCTTGAAATATATTGCCGACAAAGTGCACGCTTTGACCGCAACTTTGTCTAACGAATTGGAAAAATTGGGTTTACAGCAAACCAATACGGCTTTCTTCGACACTATTGTTGTTAAAGCTGATGCCAAAAAAGTACGCACTATTGCTGAACAAAACGAAGTAAACTTCTATTACATCGACGACAATACGGTTTCCATTTCTTTGAACGAAACCACAAGTATTGCCGACATCAATAAAATTGTTGGCATTTTCGCTTCCGCAAATGGTAAGCAAGCAACAACAATCGAAACTTTATCGGAAGCCATTCATTTCCCTGAAAATTTAGTTAGAACATCAGCTTTCTTGCAACACGATGTTTTCAACCAATACCATTCAGAATCGGCAATGATGCGTTACATCAAAATGTTGGAACGCAAAGATTTGTCATTGAATCACTCGATGATTTCTTTGGGATCTTGCACGATGAAACTGAATGCTGCTGCCGAAATGTTACCGTTAAGCAGTGCGCAATGGAACAACATCCACCCTTTTGCACCATTAGATCAAGCACAAGGCTATCAGGAAATGTTGTCCAAATTAGAACAACAATTAAACGTGATTACCGGTTTTGCAGGAACGACTTTGCAACCTAATTCAGGAGCACAGGGAGAATATGCAGGATTAATGGTGATTCGCGCGTATCATCAATCGCGTGGCGACCACCACAGAAACATTGCCTTGATTCCATCATCAGCACACGGAACCAATCCGGCTTCGGCAGCGATGGCGGGAATGAAAGTTATTGTTACCAAAACATTGGAAAACGGAAATATAGACGTGGAAGATTTACGTCAAAAAGCGATTGAACACAAAGACGATTTGTCTTGTTTGATGGTGACTTACCCATCGACCCACGGTGTTTTCGAAAGCGCTATCCAAGAAATTACGAAAATCATCCACGAAAACGGTGGACAGGTTTATATGGACGGTGCCAATATGAACGCACAAGTTGGTTTGACCAATCCAGCAACCATTGGAGCCGACGTTTGTCACTTGAATCTTCACAAAACATTTGCCATTCCTCACGGAGGTGGCGGACCTGGTGTTGGACCAATTTGTGTTGCCGAGCATTTAGTTCCTTTCTTGCCATCCAACCCTGTTGTAGCAACTGGTGGAAGCAATGCCATCACCGGTATTTCTGCAGCACCTTGGGGATCGGCATTGGTATGCTTGATTTCTTATGGCTACATTTCGATGTTGGGTGCCGATGGATTGAAAGAAGCCACGGAACACGCCATCTTGAATGCCAATTACATCAAAGAAAAACTAAACGGTCACTACGACACTTTATATTCCGGTGAAATGGGACGTGCGGCTCACGAAATGATCTTGGAATGTCGTCCTTTCAAACAAAAAGGAATTGAAGTAACCGATATCGCCAAACGTTTGATGGATTATGGTTTCCACGCGCCAACCGTTTCTTTCCCTGTGGCAGGAACCTTGATGATTGAACCAACCGAGAGTGAAAGTTTGGAAGAATTGGATCGTTTTTGCGATGCGATGATTGCCATTCGCAAAGAAATCGAAGCAGCAACCATCGAAGACAAAAACAACGTATTGAAAAATTCTCCCCACACCTTGGCGATGCTTACTGCCGAAACTTGGGATTTTCCATACAGCAGGGAACAAGCGGCTTTCCCATTGGAATATATCGCCGAAAACAAATTTTGGCCTACAGTTCGTAGAGCCGATGACGCTTTTGGAGACAGAAATTTGGTGTGTAGTTGCGCACCGATTGAGGCCTACATCGAAAGCTAAAATTATATCATTGAAATGTCTCGAGCAATCGGGACATTTTTTTTCAAAAAACATTATGAGAGACATCCAGACACGCGAAGACTTGCATTTATTGATGAGTGAATTCTACAAAAAATTGCTCGCCGACGACAAAATCAGTTTTATATTTACCGAAGTGGCCCAAATAGATTTGGAACCCCATTTATGGGAGTTGGTCGATTTTTGGGAACAAATCCTTTTTGACACGGGCAGTTACCGAAAAAACGTGATGCAATTACACATGGACGTAAACCAAAAATCGAAATTCTCGGCAGAACATTTCGCCATTTGGCTGCAATATTTCAACAGCACTATTGACGAAAATTTCAAGGGACAAATAGCCGAAAACATGAAAACCAGGGCCTTGTCCATTGCCACGGTGATGAAAATAAAACTGTAGCTTTTTACTATTTGGGCAAATACCAATTGGTTTTCATTTAAAAACTTTTTTTTGCGCAATTATAAAAACACACGGCAATCTTTGTGTCTATTTATCATTTTTTATACATAAATTTGTTCTAAATCTTATCACATTTTTTTCTAATGAAAATAAAAATAACCGGAATAGGAAGTTATATTCCTGAAAAGAGCGTGGCAAATACCGACTTTCACAAACATATATTTTTAAACGAAGACGGAACCCCTTTTGCCTACCCAAACGACGTGGTCATCAAAAAATTCAAAAGCATCACTGGAATCGAAAAAAGACGCTATGCCGCTCCAGAACAGAACACCTCAGATTTGGCTTTTTTGGCCTCGTTGAAAGCGATCGAAAACGCTCGAATCGACCCAGAAACGATTGATTACATCATTTTTGCCCACAATTTTGGCGATGTCAAACACGGCTCCAAGCAGTCGGACATCATCCCGAGTTTGGCCACCCGCGTCAAGCACAAATTGCAAATAAAAAACCCAAAATGTGTCGCTTACGACATTCTTTTTGGATGTCCTGGTTGGATAGAAGGCGTGCTTCAAGCCAATGCTTTCATCAAATCGGGAATGGCTAAACGTTGTTTGGTCATTGGAGGAGAAACCCTTTCGAGAGTGGTCGATCCACACGACAGGGATTCCATGATTTATTCTGACGGTTCTGGAGCAGCGATTATCGAAGCATCCGATGATGAAACCGGAATGTTGTCGTATGAAAGTGCCACTTATGCAATAGATGAATCTGGTTATTTGTTTTTTGGAAAATCATACAATCAAGATTTGGCCAAAGAAGACACTTGCTACATCAAAATGTATGGACGAAAAATTTATGAATTTGCCTTGAGCAATGTGCCTGCCGCCATGAAAAGTTGTTTAGACCAAAGTGGATTAGGCATTGAAGACGTAAAAAAAATCCTGATTCACCAGGCCAACGAGAAAATGGACGAAGCCATCATCCAACGTTTTTACAAATTATACGACAAACCCGTTCCCAAAGACATCATGCCCATGAGTATTCACGAACTGGGCAACAGCAGCGTGGCAACCGTTCCCACCCTTTTTGATT
>JAGNPF010000290.1 GCA_017989775.1 Flavobacterium sp. | reverse complement strand
AAAATATACGGCCCAGAAGTCTCCACAACCGTCAACAGCCTGTCTTTTCAGGATCATCGCGGAACTTTTGTCGAAGATTTAAGCACAAAATTCACCTATAATGAAAAGCACATCAAACTGGAAAATTTGGATTTGCTGACCAAGGAATCCAGGCTGAAAGGTGACATTGCGATGAATTATGAGATTGAAGATTTCGCCCATTTCACGGATAAAGTCGAATTCGACATCAAACTGGAAAAAGCATCATTGGCCTCCAATGATATTCGTTGTTTTTATGATGAATTGGGCAAAAACCAGTTTTTTAAAATCAAGGGACGAATCAAGGGGCCTTTGAATAATTTGGTGCTGTCGAATTTGAGATTGGTCGATTCCAAAAAATCCCAAATCGTGGGGACCATCCACTTCAGAAATCTTTTTCCAAGCAAAGGAAAAGAGTTTTACATGAACGGGAGATTTGCCAAACTTTCCACCAGTTATGAAGATTTGGTCACTGTTTTGCCCAATGTTTTGGGAAAAAGGCTGCCCGTTATTTTAAAAAAATTGGGAACCATCAATTTGGTTGGCGATGCACAGGTTACCACGACTTCTCTCGATGCCAGATTTGCCATGGCAACCTTGCTGGGAAAAGTAAATTCCGATTTGAGTATCGATAACATGCATTTGTCCGACAAGGCTTCTTATGTTGGAAATATTGTCTTGGATGATTTTGATTTGGGCACATTGTTGGACAGAAAAGATGTAGGAAAAACAAGTTTGAATCTCGACGTGTTAGGCAGCGGTTTTTCCGAAAAATATTTGAATACTTCCCTCGAAGGAGTCGTTAGTCAAATTACCTATAATAATTATGCTTATAGTAATGTCGTGCTCAATGGGAATTTTAACAAAGGGCTTTACAAAGGGCAAGTTTCGGTAAATGACCCTAATTTGAACATGTATTTTGACGGTTTTGTTGATTTGAGCAAGAAAACCAGCCAATATGACTTTCATGTCAATGTTGAAAATGCGGATTTAAAAAAATTAAATTTTATGAAAGACTCCATTTCCCGATTTAAAGGCGATGTGGTGGTTCAGGTATCCGGTAATTCGATTGACAATCTTAAAGGCAATCTTTTCATTAATAAAACGACTTATCAAAACGCAAAAGCAACTTATGTTTTTGATGATTTTAATGTCAACTCCGCTTTCGACCAAAATAATGTGAGAACCATAACCTTTAATTCTCCAGATATTGTGGAAGGGGAAATTGTGGGTAAATATGAATTCAAGCAGTTGTCCAACTTGGTGACCAATTCTTTGGGGAGCCTTTATACCAATTACAAACCGGCCAAAGTAAAGAAGGGACAATTCCTGAAATTTAATTTTGCGATTTACAACAAGATAATCGAGATTTTTTATCCCGAAATTTCAATCAGCACAAACACCATCGTCAAGGGAAATATTAATTCCGACAACCAGGAGTTCAAACTCAATTTCAATTCGCCAAAAATCACGGCTGCGACCAATACTTTTGACAATATCAGGATCAAGATAGACAACAAAAACCCGCTCTATAATGCTTATGTCGAATTGGACAGCATCAAAACCAAACAGTACAAGATTCGGGATTTTAGCTTAATCAACGTGACCATGAAAGACACCTTGTTCTTTCGTTCCGAGTTTAAAGGCGGGAGTAAAGGGAAGGATTATTTTAACCTGAACTTGTACCATACCATAAACAAGGACAACAACAATGTGGTGGGAATCAATAAATCCGAAATAAAACTCAAGGATTATTTGTGGTTTTTGAATGAAAAAGAAACTCCGGACAACCAGATTGTTTTTGACAAATCCTTTACCAATTTCAATTTCGACAACATCATTCTTACCCACGAAAACCAGGAAATTTCCTTTATGGGAGACATAAAGGGCTCCAAATACAAGGATTTGAAAATAAGCATGAAAAATGTCGATTTAAATCAAATTACCCCCACGGATCCCCAGTTTGTTTTCAATGGGAACCTGAACGGAGTCGTGAATTACAAACAAAACAACGCTGTTTTCCAGCCCACGGCTTCCGTGCAAATAGACAGTTTGAACATCAACAAAACGCATTTGGGAAATTTGAATTTTGACATTGCCGGAGACGAAAGCTTCAAGAAGTTCGCTCTGGAAGCCAGCATAGAAAATGAAAATGCGGAATCTTTTGATGTCAACGGAAATTTTGAAATTGTGGACAAGAAGACAATTTTGGACCTGCAATTGAAATTGAACAAATTCAATCTGGGAATGTTGGGTTCCTTGGGCGGAGAGGTTTTGTCGAACATCCGGGGATTGGCTTCAGGTAGTGCCAGCATTGCCGGAAATCTTCAAAAACCCGAAATCAACGGCCGACTTTATCTGGAAGATGGAGGATTGACGATTCCTTACCTCAATGTTGATTATGCATTGGGAAACAGGGCAATCATTGATTTGACGGACGAGAAGTTCTTGTTCAAAAACAATGTGCTTACCGACACGAAATACAAAACCAAGGGAAATTTGAACGGCAGCATTGAACACAAGGTTTTTTCCGATTGGAAACTGGATTTGTCGGTTACGTCCAAAAAATTATTGGTATTGGACACCAAGGACAGTGAAGACGCTGCCTATTATGGCGTTGCTTTCATCAATGGATTGGCCACCATCAAAGGGCCCACCGACGGATTGTTTATCAAGGTTGATGCCAAATCCGAAAGCGGATCTTCGTTGAAAATCCCCATCAACAATGCCGAAAGCATAAGCGATAATGATTTTTTGCATTTCTTGACCGCCAAAGAAAAATTCAACATCCAGAAGGGTATCATTGACAATTCCAGAAATTATAAGGGACTTGAATTGGAGTTCGACCTGGACATTACACCGAATGCAGAAGTGGAAGTTATTTTGGATCGAAATTCGGGTCACGGGATGAAAGGCAAGGGGAATGGAACCTTGTTGTTCAAGATAAACACCTTGGGAAAATTCAATATGTGGGGTGATTTCCAAGCTTATGAAGGGGAATACAATTTTAAATACGGAGGTATAATCGACAAGAAATTTAAAGTAAAAAAAGGCGGTTATATTTCCTGGGAAGGAGATCCAATGAAAGCCCGTTTGAATTTGGAAGCCGTTTACAAAGCTTCGGCAAATCCTGCCGTATTGCTGGAAAATTCGTCTTTCAACAAAAAAGTGGATGTCAATGTGGTTATAGGTCTTCGAGGAGATTTGACTAGTCCCGAGCCCGATTTCAATTTTGAATTTCCAACGGTCAGCAATGTGTTGAAGTCGGAAATCGATTATAAATTGAACGACAAGGACGTGCGGCAAACCCAAGCTTTGTACCTGTTGTCCACGGGTGGTTTCTTGAGTGCCGACGGGATGAATAATTCTGCCTTGTCCCAGAATGCGTTC
>JAGNPF010000289.1 GCA_017989775.1 Flavobacterium sp. | reverse complement strand
AGAAATATGCCGAATTGGGAGACAAAATGCACACTGCCCTGCACGAAGTGATTGGTCATGCATCGGGTCAAATTAATCCGGGCGTGGGAACTCCAAAAGAAACCCTTAAAAGTTATGCTTCTACTCTCGAAGAAGGAAGAGCGGATCTAGTGGGCTTGTATTTTGTTTACAATCCAAAATTGCAGGAATTGGGCTTGGTTGACGATTGGAAAAAACTGGGAATGGAATCCTATGACAGTTACATTCGCAACGGCTTGATGGGGCAATTGGTTCGTTTGGAACCGGGTGCCGATATCGAGGAAGCGCACATGAGAAACCGTCAGTACGTGAGTGCCTGGGTTTTCGAAAAAGGAAAAAAAGACAACGTGATCGAGAAAATTACCCGCAACGGAAAAACCTATTTCAACATTACGGATTATGACAAATTACACGATTTGTTTGGACAGTTGTTGCGCGAAATACAACGCATAAAATCAGAAGGTGATTATGAAGCCGGAAAAGCCTTGGTTGAAAACTATGGGGTGAAAGTGGATCAAAAACTGCACGCCGAAGTATTGGAAAGAAACAAGCAATTTGCATCAGCTCCTTACAGCGGATTCGTGAATCCTGTTTTGGTTCCAAAAATGGATGCCAAAGGAGAAATTATTTCGATTGAAGTAACACAACCCAAATCCTTCGCGGAACAAATGTTGAATTATTCCAAAAATTACAGTTTCCTTCCTTTGGAAAACTAAAAAATAGTGGATTGATATAAAAAAGGATGTCTTGACGGACATCCTTTTTTTGTTTTGAACAGAAAGATTTATCGCTTGAAATAAATTTTTATCAGGAACAATATCAAGATAAAAACGATGAACCCAATCAAAATCTTGTAATTTCCCTTGTAGAATATTTTGTGCAAATTGGCGTCTTTTCTATAGGCGAAAATCATCACGATTACAAAAGCAACAAAAAAACAGACTGCAAACACTAATTGTCCTTGGCTAAACATGGTTTAAATTTTTTTGGACAAATTTAGGGTTTTGTTTAGTAAAAGTTACTAATTTGCCGCTTCATTTAATCAAATAAAATTATGCAAAAGCAAATTAATGCCGTAAAGGAATTTCACGTCGCTTTCAAAATTGGCCACAATGAAAGCCCAATAGCCGATTTGGGCGAAAACAAGAAAATGCTTCGTTACAATTTGATGAAAGAAGAAAACGAGGAATATCTGGAAGCCGTCCAGAATAATGATTTGATAGAAATTGCCGATGCGCTGGGCGACATGATGTACATTCTATGCGGAACCATAATCGAACACGGTTTGCAACATAAAATTGAAGAAGTTTTCGACGAAATTCAACGCTCCAACATGAGCAAACTGGGTGAGGACGGACAACCCATCTATCGCGAGGACGGAAAAGTGATGAAAGGCCCGAATTATTTCAAACCGGATTTTTCCAAAATACTGAAGTAAGTGTTCAGTGTGCAGTTTTTCAGTGTGCAGTTGACATAAAAGAAAGAGCGATTTTCAAATTTTGAAAATCGCTCTTTTATTATTAATAATTTTGGACTGATCACTAAAAAACGAACCACTGCTTAACTTACTTTTACCGTCCATCCAAAAGGATCTTCCGAAAGCTTGTTTTGAAGATTGGTTAGTTTCTCTTTCAAAAGCGAGGCATACGAATTCTCGACAGGAGCCAGTTCATGATAAACATCCTGATAAGAGAATCCTTTGATAACACTTACAACCGCAGCGGTTCCAGCCCCAAAGATTTCTTTCAAGCTTCCGTTTTTGGCGGCATCCACCAATTCAGAAACCAACACGGGACGAACTTCCACGTTTAGCCCTTCGCTTTTTGCCATTTCGATAAGACTTTTTCGGGTAATACCGTCCAAGATTCTTTCGCTCACAGGAGCCGTCAATAGGGTGTCGTTGATTCTGAAAAACACGTTCATGGTTCCCGCTTCTTCCAGTTTGGTGTGCGTGGCATCATCGGTCCAAATCACTTGTTGGAAACCTTCCTTGTTGGCCAAGTTTGTTGGATAAAATTGGGCGGCATAATTTCCGGCCGCTTTTGCAGCTCCAATTCCTCCATTGGCAGCCCTGCTGTAATGTTCTGCGATGATTACTTTTACTTCACCGGAATAATAGGCTTTTGCCGGAGACAAGAGTATCATGAATTTATAGTCGTCAGATGGATTGGCGATTACCCCGGCTCCGGTGGCAATCATGAAAGGACGGATATACATACTGCTTCCGTTTCCTTTTTGAATCCATTCCTGGTCCAATTTCAATAATTCTTTAAGACCTTCCATGAAAATTTCTTCCGGTACTTCGGGCATAGCCATTCTTGTGGCGGAATGATTGAAACGTTTGAAGTTTTCATCCGGCCTGAACAACCAAATGTCGTTGTTGTCATCTTTATAAGCTTTCATGCCTTCAAAAATGGCTTGCCCATAATGAAACACTTTTGCAGAGGGATCCAACAATAACGGTGCATAAGGCTTGACCACAGGTTTTTGCCATTCGCCATTTGAAAAATCGCATTCAAATAAATGATCGGTAAAAACTTCTCCAAAATGCAAATTATCAAAATCCACGCCCTTGATTTTTGAAGTAGCGGCTTTTATGATTTCAATTTTGTTGGTCTGTGTTGCACTCATAATTTAGTTATTCTATAATTAAAAATATTTTACAAAAATCGAGATGATTCCGTGTGAATTTACATTTGCAAAATTAAACAAAAATCATCAAAATACTTGTCGAAAAAACATTAATTACAGCGTTTAACTGTGATTTGTTTATACTCCAAAAAAAATGGAAAATGGGTAGTTGATTTTGCCAAATACATAAAAAATAGGAAACTTTGATGGTTATACATAAATGGTATGTCGGTATTGGTGAGCTGATAAATGGAATGTTTCCAAAATTATATTCTGATAAAATCCAAATATTTTGTATTTTTGACTTATGGGTGATAGAATTCAAATAGAACAAAGTTTTATAATCGACAAATTAACAGACTCAATCCTGAATACGATTTCTGGCGACAGTTTTCAAACGGAAGTTAGCAGAATGACGAGTGCTGATTTGAAAGTATCCGTAAAGAAAAATGGATGGAATTTTGATTGGAAATCTGAATTTAACGACTTGAAAAAAGAAGTTTATAAATTGACCATAGTCAACAATTCAAATATAATTCAAGGACTTTTGAGTTTGACAATTGAGCAAGATTATATTTACATAAATTTACTGGAAAGTGCTCCTTTCAACATTGGAAAAAAAAAACTTTATGAGGGGGGTTGCAGGAAATTTGGTCGCTTTTGCCTGTAAAGTTTCCTTTCAAAAAGGATATGACGGATTTGTGGCATTCACTGCCAAAACAAATTTAATTAAACATTATGAAGAAAGTTTAGGGGCTTT
>JAGNPF010000021.1 GCA_017989775.1 Flavobacterium sp. | reverse complement strand
CCCTTGGTGTCAATAAAAAGAATCAAAATAATGCTGACGTTTTTCTATCAAAAGATAATTTGTCGATAAATCAACCGGAGTTAAAAAGTGACAATAACCGCACATTAAATCCCGAGGAAAACGGCGTTGAAAATTCAAATTCTTTGGCGAGCACACCCAATCAAACCTTGGAAAAAAAGAACCTCAAAGAGAACGAGGAATCACAAAAACAACCATCAATCAATCCAGAATCGCCAAACGAACTAGAAGAGATTTTAAAAGCCAAATCGGCACAAAAAAAGGCTGTGGCATCCAATTCTAAAAACAAATGGCAAATCACTCCCAATGTTGCTCCAGTGTACCTGAACGCCAATTCAGGCGGCTCCCCCATTGATGAGCAACTTTCTGATTATGAAAAAAAATCGGATAATAGCCTTAGTTTTGGACTAGGCCTACGCTACGCCGTCAACAATAAACTAGCCATTAGAACCGGTGTGAACAAGGTAGTTTTAGGCTATAACACAAACAATGTGTTGTATTCCACAGGATTAACGGCCAACAATTTGAAAAACATCCAATATCCTTCAGACAATGTGGTCAAACTTGTAGATCAAGCCAATTACAGTTCATACCCAACATTTGAAAAAGAAATTCAAAAGACAAATACGGGCACTTTAAACCAAAAAATGGGCTATTTTGAACTGCCTATGGAAGTTTCTTATGCTGTTCTGGACAAAAAATTCGGAATCAATCTAATTGGAGGATTCAGTACTTTGTTCCTGAATGAGAACACAATTTCGTTGGTATCTCCCCAATCAAACATCGAACTCGGTGAAGCAAAAAACTTGAATCAAGTCCATTTCAGCACTAATGTAGGTTTAGGATTTAAGTACCAGATTCTAAAATCGTTCCAAATTAATCTCGAACCAATGGTTAAATACCAATTGAACACCTTTTCAAATGACTCGGGTGACTTTAAACCACTATTTATTGGATTGTATTCCGGTATCAGTTATGGCTTTTAATTGATATCGAAATAATTTATTTAGCCACTATTTCTTCTCAAAATCCAGCAATTGGGCGTGAATAATTTTCCAATGTGAGGCTCTTTTTTTTTCACACAAAACCTACCTATTCCATTTGTCACGTTGGAAGCGTCCCATCACACGAGAGCACCATAATCGAGACGCTTCCAGCGTGACAAATAGCAAGAATTATTTGGTATCGAAAAGGTTGGATAAAAGCTATTTTTTCTTCCCAAACTCCAGCAATTGGGCGTGAATAACTTTCCAGGCTTGCTCTTTTAAATTATTTTTTTCCGCCATCGTTTTTCCTTCCGTCTCGATGAAAGAATGCACTTTTACCCGCATCAAACCGGGGCTTCCACTATGAAAAGTAAAGGAGAAACGCTCTTTGTTGTCGCCAAAAGTCATCGGGACAATGGGCAGTTGGTGTTCGATTGCCAATCGGAAAGCACCGTCCTTAAAATGATCCAAAAGTATCGATTCGTCATCGGGAACGCCACCTTCGGGAAAAATGCAAATGCTGAGTCCTTGATCAATTCGCTTTTGGGCACGTTCAAAAACGCCGTGTTTGCTTCTGGAACTGGATCTATCGACCAAAATACAGGTTCGTTTGTAGAAAAATCCAAACAAAGGAATTTTGACTAGTTCCTTTTTCCCCACAAAAACAAAGGGTTTTCTAACCGTGACCAGCATCAACATAATATCGATCATCGAAGTGTGATTGGCAATAAGCATGTAACTTTTGTCTTTATCCAATTCCTGTTCCTTTTCGATTTTATAATAAAATCCCATCCCGAAAAGAATGAATCTGGCCCAAATTCTGGCCATTTTAAAGAAATAGGGATAACCACTTTCGGTCAAGATGGACAAGACCAAAAAAGGAAGCATCAGCAAGATGGGAATGGCCATCAAAACGTAAAACCAAACCCGCCAAAGCAGCCAAAAAATAATTTTTATTCCTCTCATAGTGCCAAAAATAAGTAAAACTATGCTATTATTTATAAAAGCATTAAATTTGGAAACTTTTAAGAAATTAAAACAACAACTTAATAAAGAGGATGAGATTGCTTCATTCCTCGCAATGACATAATAATGGCAAAAATACTCACTGGCGTTCAAAGTACAGGAACACCACACTTAGGAAACTTACTTGGCGCAATCATTCCGGCTATCGAATTATCCAATAATCCGGCAAACGAATCCTTTCTTTTCATCGCCGATTTGCATTCGATTACCCAAATAAAAGACGGAAAAACATTAAGAGAAAACACCTATAGCACGGCAGCAGCTTGGCTAGCCTGTGGTTTGGATGTGAATAAAGTAGTTTTTTACCGCCAGTCCGATGTGGCACAAACGGCGGAATTGTCCTGGTATTTGAGTTGTTTTTTCCCTTATCAAAGATTGACTTTGGCGCATTCTTTCAAGGACAAAGCCGATAGATTGGAAGACGTCAATGCCGGTTTGTTTTCCTATCCAATGCTTATGGCGGCCGATATTTTGTTGTATGATGCCGAATTTGTTCCCGTTGGAAAAGACCAATTGCAACACCTGGAAATCACGCGTGACGTTGCTTCCCGTTTCAATTTTCAAATGGGCGAAACCTTCGTGCTTCCTGAAGCCAAAATCCAGGAAGACAGTATGCTGATTCCCGGCACCAATGGCGGAAAAATGAGCAAATCAGCCAATAATATCATCAATATTTTCTTGAACGACAAAGCCTTGCGCAAACAGATAATGAGCATCGAAACGGATAGTACACCACTCGAAGCTCCCAAAAATCCAGATACTTGCAATGCTTTTGCCATCTATTCTTTATTGGCGAATGAAGAACAATTGGCACAAATGAGAGCCAATTATTTGGCTGGCAATTACGGTTACGGCCACGCCAAACAAGCCCTTTTCGAACTGATTGTGGAAAAATTCAAGACCGAAAGAGAGAAATACAATTACTACATCAACAACCTCGCAGAAGTCGATGCTTTATTGAAAATCGGTGCCGAAAAAGCTTCGGTTGTAGCCAGTGGGGTTTTGGCCAGGGTAAGAGAAAAATTGGGGTTTGAAGCAATCTAATCCCTGAAATGAATACTACGTATTCTTACTATTTGTCACGCTGAAAGCGTCTCAACAAACTTGAGCAACATAACCGGGACGCTTCCAGCGTGACAAACTAAATGGAGCGTGTTTGTTGCTCATCAATAAATTACCAACCTATTTTTCTTGCTATTTATATCGCTGGAATCGTCTCCAGCTAAAATAAATTGTTTAAAAAATTCCAATCTGGATTCATCTCATTAATCAACATTTCTTTTTTGTCTCGTTTCAAATCTTTAATTTCTTTCTCACGGGCAATAGCAAGCTGTATCCAAGTAAAATGTTCATAATAAACCAAAAATTCAACATTATACCTTGCAGTAAAACTATTGGGATTCGTTTTTTCTTTATGCTCCTGCAAACGCCGTTTTAGGTCATTTGTTACACCAGTATATAGCACAGTTTTACTCCTATTGGTCAGAATGTAAACATAAAAATTGTAAATCCCTTCCGTATATTCTATCATAAAAATGGTTTTAAAGTCAATTTTTATCGCCCTCGTAATTTGAGACGCTTCCAGCGTGACAAACTGAGTAGAGCGCGTTTGTTGCTTTTTCTTGCTATTTGTCACGCTGGAAGCGTCTCAACCACCTTTTTTTCATTCGTTTAAATCGCCTCAAACAATTTCCCCGGCAAGGGTCGAATCACGCCTTTGAGTTCCATATTCAGGAGCATTCCCGAGATTTTGTAAATGGGAAAATCACATTGCAGGGCTATAATATCCATCAATTCTTTTCCGTTTTTTAGAAGGTAATCATACACTTTTTGCTCGTCGTTTTCGAGCGTAACGAATAGTTGTTTTTGGACTGGTTTGGGTTTGCTTTCGATGTCCCAATTCAGGATATACACCAAATCGGCGGCACTGGTCAGCAGGTTTGCTTTTTGGGTTTTAATCAGGTTGTTGCAGCCTTGGCTGTATTTGTCGGTGGTTCGACCGGGAACGGCAAAAACATCACGGTTGTAATCGTTGGCGATATTGGCTGTAATCAAGGAACCTCCCCTGTCGGCTGATTCGATGACAATCGTGGCTTCGGAAATTCCGGCCACAATACGGTTTCTGCGAACAAAATTTTCTTTTTCCGGATTCGACGAACTCCAAAATTCGGTCATAAAACCACCGTTTTGCTCCACTTTGGCCACGTATTTCTTGTGATTTTTGGGGTAAATTTGGTTCAAGCCGTGGGCCACGACACCAATGGTTTGCAAATCGTGTTCCATCGCCAATTGATGCGCAAAAATATCAACGCCATAGGCAAAACCACTAATGATGACGGGATCCAGCGGAGCCAAATCTTCAATCAATTTTCGGCAAAATTCCATTCCGTAGGAAGTGATTTGACGCGTTCCCACAATGCTGATGGTTTTCTTGTTTTTAAGGTCGATGTTTCCCGAAGTAAACAACAAGACCGGGCCATCGATACAATGCTTTAATCGATCTGGGTAATTCTCATCCTGAAAATAAGCCACATTGATTTCGTTTGATTGTATGAATTTCAGTTCTTTTTCGGCTTTTTCGAAAACGGATTTGTCTTTCAATTTTTGCAATAAAACCGAACCGATTCCGTCGATGTTGGCGAGTTGGGAAGCTTTTGTTTTAAAAACTGCTTCGGCATTTCCGCAATGCGTGATTAGTTTTTTGGCCACGATGTCGCCCACTCCTTCCACTTGTTGCAAGGCCAATAAATGAAATAAATCCTGATCCGTCATACTAATTATTTGAGGTTGAAATGTATAAAAATTTAGCCGGATTGTTAATAAAAATTGTGAATAAAATTTTGATAACTATTTTCAATATCTAACTTTGTAACTATGAACATCGAACTCTATATCGCGCAACTTTTGTACCGTTACCAATGTGTAACCGTTCCTGGTTTTGGAGCTTTTTTGACCGAAATCCAGTCGGCTCAATTAATTGAAAGCTCGCATTCGTTTTTTCCGCCAAAGAAAACCATTTCTTTCAATGCCCATTTGAAAAACAACGATGGTTTGTTGGCCAACCACATTGCCCAAGCCGAAAAAACATCTTATGAATATGCCGTGAGTGCCATTCAATACGAGGTTTTCAATTGGAAAAAAGGATTGCAAGAAAACGGATTGTTTTCCATCAAAAACGTGGGGAATTTTTCGCTGAATGCCGATAAAAATTTGATTTTCACTCCTTACGACCAAACCAATTATTTGACCAATTCTTTTGGTTTGAGTGCTTTCGTTTCGCCAATCGTGAAAAGAGAAATTTTCGAACAAAAAATCGAGGCTCTCGAGGAAGAAAAAGAAGTTATCGCTTTCGAACCAGAAATCAGGACTTCAAGACCCTATTTGAAATATGCCGCCATTTTTGTTCTTGGATTAGGTTTGACCGGAGCCGTTGGTTACCCAGTTTACCAGCAACAAATTGCCAATGAAACGATGCTTGTGGAACAATCTGTTCAGAAAAAAGTGCAAAACAAGATTCAAGAAGCCACTTTTTTCATCGAAACACCAATTCCAGCCGTAACGCTTAACGTAAAAGAAACGAAAGAAGAAAAATTGTCCTACCACATTATGGCAGGCGCTTTCAGGGACGAAAAAAATGCCCAAAAGAAATTCGTGGAATTATCCAAAGAAGGATATAAAGCTCGCAGAATTCCGCAAAACAAACACGGATTGTTTCCGGTTCTTTACGGCAGCTACGCCACTTTTGCCGAAGCCGAAAAAGCCAGACAGGAAATCAATGAAACCGATAATCCTGATGCTTGGATTTTGATTCAATCATTATAAAAACAAGAAAGCCATTCTTTAAATTTGAATGGCTTTTTTTATTACATAAATCTTTCTAATTCAAACTCGCCTTGAACATTCGCAGCTCATCCCAAGTGTATTTCTCGCCAAATTGTTCTTTCATTCCGGTCAAAGATTCTTCTTTGTAATATCGGAAAGCTTCGGCCAATTCTTCGATTTTATCCTGCGGCAAAACGTCCTGAACGCTGACTTTTTTGGCCTGGATCAATTTGACCAAATGCCCTTCAATGGTTTGAGAAGTTAATTTTCGAATATTGGCAATATCCTGAATCGAATTTTTGGCCAGCCACAATTCATAGGTTTCCTCGATGGTCGATTTTTTGGGTTCCTTGGTTGCTTTTTTCTTTTTGGTGTAGCGTTCCACATCGGCTTCGTCTTCAATCAAGGTGACATTGACTTCCTTGAATTGCGCTTGAATCGCTTCCGTTTTATGGCTGATGTACTTTTTAATGACATCAGAAGTTAATTTTTCCTTCGAAATCGTTTCGCCCGCCACCACGGTCTCAATCAATAATTTGGCTTTCATCAATCGCAAAACCGCTTTGGTTTGCAGTTCTTCCAAAACCATCAATTCCTCATAAAAAGCTTTGGCTTTTTTGAGACGTTTTACTTCTTCGACTTTCCAAAGAATTTCAAAAACCAAGTCGTCCATTGGTTTGATGAAATAATTGTAGGCCGCCAAGAAACGCTCCGAAACGTGGTTCAAATCGACGGTTTCCGCATTGAAAATTTTATTCAATTGTACTATGAACTTTTGGGATGGATCCAAAAGCCTGTCAATGGCTTCCAATTGTTTTGCCGCCCAATTGGCCTGCTTGGATTTGGCCGAACTTTCGGAATTATCCGAATAACTGAACTTGTGGTTGCGCCATTCTTGTGCCAATTCTGCCCAATCGAAGGTGTTTACCAAATAGTTATGTATAAAATTCTTGGTTTCGAAATGCAGGGAATTCTTCAGAAAATCATCCGAAGCTTTGTTCAAGGAATAATCCATCACGTCCTGATCATTCGAAATTCCGTTCATTCGCAGCGGAGAAAGCAAAATCAAGCCGTTTAACGAACGTAAACGCGACAAAGCTACATAGGCTTGTCCGGGCAGAAAAACTTGCGATACGTCGAGCGCAGCTTTGTCAAAGGTCAATCCTTGGCTTTTATGGACCGTAATTGCCCAAGCCAATTTTATCGGATAGTGCACAAAAGTTCCCAGAACCTCCTCCTCGATTTCCTTGGTCAACTCATCCACTTTGTAGCGAATGTTTTCCCATTCGTATTTCTCGACTTCGATTGTGGTGTTTTCTTCGGGAAAATGAACCAAAATCTCCTCTTTCGAAAGCGATTGGATGATTCCCATTTTGCCATTGAAATATTTTTTATCAAAAGACAAATCATTTTTCACGAACATCACTTGTGCGCCAACTTTCAGCTTCAATTCTTCATCAACGGGAAAAATTTTCTCTGGAAAATCACCCACAATCGACGGTTTATAAACCACCAACTTTTCTTCTAAATCTTCCAAGGCTTGTGCATTCATCGCATCGGCTTTGGTATTGTGCGTTGTCAACGTGATGTAGCCTTTATTGGCTTTCAAATCGAAATTTGGATTTACGTATTGGTTCAGGTTTTGAACATCTTGTGGCGAAATTTGGTTGTTTCGCAGGTTGTTCAAAATCGAAATGAAAACATCATCCGTTTGACGAAAAATCTTGGACAATTCGATGTACAAAGGCGGATTTTGCTGAATCACGTGCGAATGAAAAAAGAATTTTCCTTTGTAATAATTTTTCAAAGTGCGCCATTCCTCATCCCGAATCACGGGCGGCAACTGTAATAAATCTCCTATATACAAAACTTGCACGCCTCCAAATGGACTTGTTTTTTTCCGAACGGTTTGCATCATAAAATCCATCGCATCTAGCAAATCGGCACGAAGCATACTCACTTCGTCAATAATCAGCAACTCCATATTTTTGATAACCGATTTCTTCAACCCGCTCATCTTGAAATGCCTGCGCAAAGTGGCCCTGGTTTCAAACTTGGTATTTTCCGAAAAATGGGGCGATGAATTGTCTGGAATAAATCCACCGAAAGGCAACTGAAACATCGAATGAATCGTGACTCCGCCGGCGTTTAGTGCCGCAATTCCCGTAGGCGCAACGACAACCGTATTTTTGTGCGTAGTTTGAATGATTTCTCGCAGCAAGGTCGTTTTTCCCGTTCCTGCTTTTCCCGTAAGGAAAACAGAACGATGCGTTTGATTGATAAATTTCAGGGTATAAACGGCGGCTTCGGAAATAGTTTGCATTTGGCGTGTAAATTAAAAAAGCTAAAGTATTGTTTTTGAATACATAAACAAAAAAATGCCTCCAAATTTTGAAGGCATTTTATAGACTGATTCTGCTAAAATTATTTTTTGGCTTCCGATTTTTCAGATGAAGCTTTGTATTTTTCGTTCAATAATTTAACGATTTCTTTGGTAATATCCGTCTTTTCTTCAGCATATAAAATAGACGCATTGGAATCACTGGTGCCATAAATGTAGGCGTACCCTTTTTCCTTGCCATAAGCCTTGATGAATTTTTTAACACCTACAATTAAACTGTCCATTTCAGTACCGCCTTCTTGTTGCAATTGTTGGGCAAGTGCTTGTTGTGCATAGGCCAATTGTTGTTCTCTCTTCTGCAATTCAGCTCCTTTCTTTTGGGCCCATTCTTGACCGTTGGCTTGTGCTTGTGCTTGAAAGTTGCCAGCTTCTTGTTTGAAACGATTGATTTCGGCTTGAAGTTGTCTTCCTTTTTCTTCTGCTTTGGCTTTATATTTGGCTTCAACATCTTTTGCCTCCGTATATTCCTTCATCAAAACCGAAGTGTCAACATAAGCTGTTTTTACTTCCTTAACTTCTGCAGCCGGTTTGCTGCTATTATTACAAGAAACAATTGAAATTGCAATTGCAAGAATTACTACTATTTTTTTCATTTTAAGATTTTTTCTAATTTTTAAGAATTGATAACAAAAATATAAAAAAATAGATAGCATTGTTATAAAGTTGGAAAAATGCACCAATATTTATGATATAAGTATTTACTATTAGAACAATAAATTTTATAATTATTTGCTATCAAAAATGGATTTCATAGCCTCTGAATAAGCGATTTTTTCAAAATAGCGAACATGTTTACCTATTAGAGCCAAAAAAAGCGCTTAAAAGCGCTTAAAATGATTTTTACTTGTTTTTTAAGATATAAATGTGTGAAGAATACTCAAAATGTTGTCGTGCTTTCCAATTGGACTGCAATCCCGTGAAAAAAGCTTTTATGAAATTCATTTTGCCGGATTTGTATTTTTCGGAAAGTAAGCTCACATAAAATGAATCAAATTTCATTGGCAGGATTTTTTCCAATTTCATTTCTTCTTTTTCAAAAAGCAATTGTATCGCCGTTTTGGAAAAATGCCAAAAATGAATTGGCACATCAAATGCCGCCCAAAATTTTCCATAATGATTTGCATCGAAAGATTTGAAATTTGGAACCGCAATAATTAAAGTCCCTGTTGGTTTCAATAATCTTTTCAATTCTTTGATTTGTTTGTCCAAATCCGGAACGTGTTCCAAAACGTGCCACATCGAAATTACGTCAAAAGAATGATTTTCCAATTCGCCAGTTTCCTCCACAAATGAAACGCCTTTGCTTTTTGCAATTGACTTGGCTCGGTCACTTGGCTCCACTCCTATTGTTTGCCAACCGTCATTTTTTGCCACGGACAAAAATTCTCCTGTTCCAGCTCCAATGTCTAACAATCTTCCTTTATTCGGTTGAAGTGAATTAATCAAATTCAACTTATTCTTTAAAGCAATACTTTTTATAAAATGGTATAATTTCTCAAACAAAGAACGTTTGTTATCGGTATGGGAAATATAATCTTCGCTTTCGTAGTATTTACCCAAGTTTTCCAAACTCGGTTGCGGATGTGTAATCAGCATATCCAAAGTTTCGTCATAATACAAATCGAAAGTTTCTTTCGAAACCGAATAATCTTTTACAGTAAGAAAATGTTTTTTGTTTGAAATGTCCATTTATTTATTATATTCTTTTTTTAAATCTTCAACTATACCAAGCCTTCGCAAAGTAGTTTCACGTGGAACAAATGATTTTAGATTGTAGAGTTTAGATTTCTGAATATCGAGCAATCTGAAATCTGTACTCTGAAATCTACAATTATCTTCCCATATAAATCAACAATACGGAAATATCACTTGGTGACACTCCGCTTATTCTTGATGCCTGCGAAATAGTTACAGGACGAATTTTGTTTAATTTTTGTTTTGCTTCAATCGACATCGATTTGATTTTGTTGTAATCGAAATTTTCCGGGATTTTTACATCTTCCAGGCGAGTCAGTTTATTGGCATTATTTCGCTCCTTTTCGATATAACCGGAATATTTCACCTGGATTTCGGCTTGTTCCAATATTTCCTGATCCAAATTATTCTCTTCTACATAAGCAGCCACTTTTTCGAATTTGATAATATCTTCCAAATCGATTTGCGGACGAGAGAACACTTTAAACATTTTATCACCTTGAGAAATTAATGCCGTACCTTTTGATTCCAAAATAGGATTGGTTTCAGCCACAGTTACACTCGTTTCTTTGAAAAAGGCTACCATTTTTTCGG
>JAGNPF010000288.1 GCA_017989775.1 Flavobacterium sp. | reverse complement strand
GGTTACGGGAAGTGACGATGCGATTTTTGAACCCTCTAAATCCCGTTTGGCCAAAAAAGGAATTTTGCCGGTAGAAATGGGCTGGTTTCCGGAAAAAATCACTGCCGACATCGAGGCCGTAATTCTCGGCATGCACGCCAAAGCCGACAATCCCGAATTGTTGAAAGCACAGGAATTGGGTTTGAAAATTTATTCCTATCCCGAATTTCTTTACGAGCAATCCAAAAACAAAACCCGCGTGGTTATTGGTGGTTCACACGGAAAAACAACCATTACTTCGATGATTTTACACGTGATGCACTATCATAATATCGAAGTCGATTATATGGTGGGTGCGCAACTCGAAGGCTTCGAGACGATGGTACATCTGACCGAAGAAAATGATTTTATGGTTCTCGAAGGCGACGAATATTTGTCTTCGCCAATAGACAGACGACCAAAATTCCATTTGTATCAACCCAATATTGCCCTGATTTCGGGAATTGCCTGGGACCACATCAATGTTTTTCCAACGTATGAAAACTATGTAAACCAGTTTGAAGTTTTCATCCAAAAAATCACCAATGGCGGAATTTTGGTTTACAACGAAGAAGATTCCGAAGTAAAACGTGTGGCCGAAGCAGCGACAAATCCAATTCGGAAAATGCCTTATGTTACTCCAAAATACGAAGTGAAAGAGGGTGTCACGCTTTTGGAAACACCGGAAGGTTTGATGCCAATCGAGGTATTTGGCGCGCACAATTTGAATAATTTGGCCGGAGCCAAATGGATTTGCCAGAATATGGGAGTTGACGAAGCTGATTTTTATGAAGCCATCGCCAGTTTCAAAGGCGCATCCAAACGCTTGGAAAAAATTGCCGAAGGAAAAGGAAAAGTGGCCTACAAGGATTTCGCACATTCGCCAAGCAAAGTGGCCGCCACCACCAAAGCCGTGAAAGAACAATACCCAAACAGAACCTTGGTGGCTTGTTTGGAATTGCATACCTACAGCAGTTTGAATGCCGAATTTCTCAAAGAATACGAAGGAGCTTTGGAATATGCTGATGTGGCGGTGGTTTTCTATTCGCCCGATGCCGTAAAAATCAAGCAACTCGAAGAAGTGACTTACGAGCAAATAGCCAAAGCCTTCAATAGGGAAGACTTGATTATTTATACCAATCCTGCGGAATTTAAAACCTTTTTGTTCAACCAAAATCTCGATAATTCAGCCTTGTTGTTGATGAGTTCCGGAAATTACGGTGGATTGAATTTTGATGAAGTAAAGACTTTGATTGAATGACTAATGAGAACCACTGCTCCGAAAAGTCTCCGACTTTGAGGATGTGTTGAAAGGTCTCTGACCTTCGATATTTGATTGATCTTGTTGGTTAAGGCGGTCGGAGACCGCTATTCACGTCCACAAAGTCGGAGACTTTGTGGAGCGGATTATTATAAAATGGAATAATTTATCTAATGGAACAAACTAATTTTCCCATAACGAATTGGTCCGAAGACGACAAGCCTCGCGAAAAACTGATGCTGAAAGGCAAAAGTGCGTTGAGCGATGCCGAGTTAATCGCCATTTTGATTGGTTCTGGAAGTCGAAACGAATCGGCGGTGGACTTGAGCAAGAGGATTTTGGCCAGCGTGGACAACAATTTGAATGCTTTGGGAAAATTAACGATTCAACAATTGATGAATTTCAAGGGAATAGGCGAGGCCAAAGCCATTTCGATTATGGCCGCAATGGAATTGGGAAGACGCAGGAGGGCAGAAGAGGCAATCGAATTGAAGAAAATCACGTCCAGCAAAACGATTTTCGAATTGATGCAGCCTATCATTGGTGAGTTGCCTCACGAAGAATTTTGGGTTTTGTATCTGAACAACGGCAACAAAGTTTTATCGAAATCACAACAAGGCAAGGGCGGAATCACGGGAACCATTATCGATGTGCGATTGGTTTTCAAAGCCGCTCTCGAATTGGGTGCCACGGCCTTGGTTTTGTGTCACAATCATCCGTCTGGAAATTTGAAACCCAGTGAAGCCGACAAACAAATTACTAAAAAACTGAAAGAAGCGGGAAAACATTTGGATATCCAGGTCTTGGATCACGTGATTGTGGGCGAGAACGGCTATTACAGTTTTGCCGATGAAGAAATATTTTAAAATGAAAACAACAAACACAAATATAACCGACGTCTTTTTTGATTTGGACCACACGCTTTGGGATTTCGAAAAAAACTCTGCTTTGGCATTTGAAACGGTTTTCAAAATGCAGGATGTGGAAATAAATATGGCTGAATTTCTCCAGTTTTATGTGCCCATAAACCGTGAATATTGGGAAAGGTACCGCAAAGACGAAATTTCTCAAAAAGAATTGCGTTATGGAAGATTGAAGGATAGTTTCGACTCGATTCAATATGCGGTTTCCGATGATTTAATTGAATTGTTGTCGGTGGAATACATTCATTATTTGCCCAAATTCAACCATTTGTTTGACGGAACCATCGAAATATTGGATTATTTGAAGACTAAATACAATTTGCATATTATCACGAATGGTTTTGCGGAAATTCAGGAAAACAAATTGAACAATTCGTATATTACGCACTATTTTAAAAGCATCACCAATTCGGAAATGGCGGGAGTGAAAAAACCAAATTCTCTTATTTTTGATTATGCCCTGAATTTGGCCAATGCCAAAAAAGAGAATAGCATCATGATTGGAGATTGCATTGAGGCCGACGTTCAAGGTGCTTTGGATGCTGGTTTGGACGCCATTTTCTTCAATGAAAACAAGGCAGTCGTGAGAGATAACATAAAACAAGTAAACCATTTATTAGAACTAAAAAAATACTTATAAACACATGAAAACTAGATTTTTATTCCTGATGTTATTTATTGCGAGTTACAGTTTTTCGCAGACGGTCAACGATTATAAAGGGGTGATTATTCCGATGAGGTATGAACTTCAAAAAACAGAAAACCAGTATCGACTCCAGACATTGACAAAATTTAATTTGACTAAGGCCGGATTTCAAGCATTTTACAGCAATGAAGCAGTTCCAGCCGAATTCAATGACAGATGCGCCTTGTTGTACTTGGACGTGAAAAAGGAAAATGCTTTTTTGGTTACCAAACTTTACATCACTCTTAAAGATTGTTATGGTGTTGTGGTTTATCAGTCTCCAATAGGAAAAAGCAGGGAAAAAGAGTTTGAAGCAGCTTACTCCGAGGCTTTGAATGAGGCTTTTAAGTCGGTTGTCGAATTGAATTATCAATACAATGGAGGAAGTGGGGCCAAACCGACATCTGTTTCAGCTCCAGTGGTTGCCGCTCCTGTCGCTCCAGCAGTGGGTGTACCGGCAGTAGCCGTAATTCCTGCAGCGGTTGTTCCTGCGGTCGCTGTCAAAAACGAGGCAAACGAACCCAAAGCTTCTGAA
>JAGNPF010000287.1 GCA_017989775.1 Flavobacterium sp. | reverse complement strand
CATCATAATCGGCGGCTTGCAGAAGTCGTGTCAAAATACTTTCGACATCTTCTCCCACATAACCCGCTTCGGTCAATACCGTAGCATCGACTATTGCCAAAGGAACGTCCAACATTTTGGCAATGGTTTTGGCCACCAAGGTTTTCCCGGTTCCGGTTTGCCCCACCATGATGATGTTGCTTTTTTCAATCTCCACTTCGTCGTTCAATTCTTGTTGCATCAAACGTTTGTAGTGATTGTACACCGCCACCGACATTACTTTTTTGGTTTGGTCTTGTCCAATAACATATTGATCAAGGAAAGCCCTGATTTCTTTGGGTTTTCTCAACACCAAGTCGGTTGGCAAATGCGCTTTTCCGCTTGATTTTAATTCTTCTAACACAATTCCGTGGGCTTGTTCGATACATTTGTCACAAATGTGTGCATCGATTCCGGCAATCAATAAATTGGTTTCCGGTTTTTTTCTTCCACAGAATGAACATTCTAATTTTGGTTTTGCCATCTTTTTAAATTGCAGATTTTAGATTTTAGATTTTAGATTGCAAAATACTGCAACCTGAAATCTGAAACCTTTTATCTAATTTAACTTCTTCTCAACACTTCATCAATCATTCCGTATTCTTTGGCTTCATCGGCAATCATCCAATAATCGCGCTCGCTGTCTTTGTGCACTCTTTCGAAAGTTTGTCCTGAATGATGCGAAATGATATTATACAATTCATCTTTCAGTTTCAACATTTCACGCAAGTTGATTTCCATATCGGTTGCAACACCTTGTGCTCCGCCTGACGGTTGGTGAATCATAACCCTTGAATGTGGCAATGCCGAACGTTTTCCTGCTGCTCCAGCACACAACAAAACGGCTCCCATCGAAGCGGCCATTCCGGTGCAAATTGTGGCAACGTCTGGCTTGATGTATTGCATCGTGTCATAAATTCCCAATCCTGCATAAACGCTTCCTCCTGGAGAATTCAAGTAAATTTGAATATCTTTTGAGGCATCGGCGCTTTCCAAAAACAACAACTGCGCTTGAACGATGTTGGCAATTTGATCATCAATTCCTGTTCCCAAGAAAATAATTCGATCCATCATCAATCTTGAAAAAACGTCCAATTGAGAAATATTCAACTGACGTTCTTCAATAATATAAGGAGTCATATTGGTTGGAGTCATTGCCGCCACGATTTTATCGTAGTACATTGCATTTACACCTTGGTGTTTTGTTGCAAATTTTTTAAATTCTTTACCGTAGTTCATTTTTAATAGTTTAAAGGTTTAAGAATTGTTTGAAAGTCTAAAAGTTTAAAATTGTTCAACCCTAAACTATTCAAACAAAAGAGCGTCAAAAATTTATTCTTTTGACGCTCAAATATAACTATTTTTTATCGTTTAGACTTTGTAATAAAATCATAAAGTTGTTCGAAATTTTCACATCATTCGACCTCTAACCTCTAATTTCTTACCTCTAACTTCAATTTACTCTCCGTAAGACGCAGCAATAAATTCTTCGTAAGTTACTTCTTTGGTTGTTGGATTTGCTTTTTCTTTGAAGATTTCCAATAATTTTTCAGCTACCACTTGGTCAGAAAGTCTTTTCACTTCTTCTTGGTTTGCCAAAACTCTGGCCACAATTCCTTGAACTTCTTCGTCGGTAGGATTGGTTTGCCCGAATTGTGCCATTTGCTGACGGATGTTTTTGGCAGTGAACGTTTTCAAATCCTCGAAAGTGATTTGGATATTGCTTTGCGCCAATGCTTTTCCTTCGATCAATTGGAAACGCAATCCTTTTTCAGAACGAGCATATTCCACTTCAGCTTCTTCAGGAGACAATTTTTTCTCGCCTACAGTTTGCAACCATTTTTTAAGGAATTCAGCCGGCAAATCGAATTTTGTGTTTTCAATCAAGAATTCGGTTACGTCACCCAATAATTTTTGATCTGCTTGTGCAGCAAATTGAGCTTCAGCATCTTCCTTGATTTTTGCTTTCAAATCTTCCAATGAAGCTACTTTTCCTTCTCCAAACAATTTGTCGAACAATTCTTGGTTCAATTCAGCTGGTTCAGAAACAGTGATGGCTTCGATGGTAAAATCAACATCGATGGCCAAACCGTGAACATTGTCGTGACCTACTTTCAAGTAATCCATCAATTGGTGATCGTCTTCGAACAAACCACTTGTGTTTACAGTCACAACATCACCCACTTTTTTACCGATAAACAAATCTTGTGTTGCTTTATCCTTGAAAGTACTCAATGCAATGGTAGTCGTGTTTCCAATTCCTTCGGTTTCGTTGGTGAAAACACCTTTCAAGTCGGCACCTTCAACAACCACTTCTTGAGGAATTGCATTTCCGAATTGTTTTTGGATACGAGCCACTTGACCGTCAATCAATTTATCATCGGCAGTAACTACATATTTAATGATGTCGTTTTTGGCATCCAAATCAATTTCGAAGTTTGGCACCAAACCGATTTCGAATTCAAAAACCAATTCTTCGGCTGACCAATCCAGGTTTTCGTTCACTTTAGGAAGTGGAGTTCCCAAAAGATTCAATCTTTCCGACTGAATGTAACGCTCCAAAGCCAAATCAACTACTTTCTTAACCTCTTCTTTTTTGATTTCTTTTCCGTATTGTTTTTCAACAAGTTCTTTAGGCACGGCTCCTTTTCTAAATCCTTTTACTTGCGCCAAAGGCATTTTTTCGTTTATTCTTTTTGCTACTTGACCTTTGTAATCCATGTGAACAACTGTCATTACAATTGTTTCGTTTACTGCGTCTACTGCTACTCTTTTGATATCCATCTTCTTCGTTTATTTACATAATAAAATTGGGTCGCAAAATTATAAAAATTTTGCAACCCAAACAAGTTTTTAATTTATTGAATTTAAGCCCCTTATTTACGCTTCAAATCTTGTCCTTTTCTTGTTAGTCTTTGCCGACAATGGCAAACAAAACAGACTGGGAAAGAGACAAAAACACGCTAAACAGCAGCGCCGTCCAGAAAGAATCCACGCTAAATCCGCCCACAATATTGGTACACAACAAAATAATTAAGGCATTGATTACCAGCAGAAACAAACCCAAAGTAAAAATAGTAAACGGCAGTGTCAACAACACGAATATCGGTTTTATGAAGACGTTAAGCAAGCCTAGCACGATTGCAACGAGCAATGCGGTAACAAAACCCGCAACATGAACGCCTTTCATAAAATGAGCAATAAGCAAAACCAAAATTGATGTTAGAATTATCCTGAAAAGTAGTTTCATAAGTGTTTTTATTTCAAATGTATTAATAATTATTTTAAAAAAGAACTCGTTATTTCATAAAAGAGTTTCGGATTTTCGGCGTGAAGCCAATGCCCAACATTTGGAATCGTTTCTATTCTGGAATCTGGAAAATGCTGTTGGATGTTTGGAAAATCA
>JAGNPF010000286.1 GCA_017989775.1 Flavobacterium sp. | reverse complement strand
ATTTGTCTTTAATACGGACTTTTTGCTGTCTGGACTCCCGCTGGAAGTTCGAACATTTTTGCATCCAATTTTGTCGGTTTTATTTCTGTTGCAGTGCTTTCCAGGGTGAATTGGGCTGTGTCGATAATTGATTTTAAAGGCAAGGCATTCGATTTGGACAAATAGTCAAACCAGTTGCCGAATTTGTGGTTGACAAACAGCTTGGTTTTAACGGAAAGTTTGGTGTTGAAGTAATGTTTCTGTACGCCACTTTTGCAGGTCAGAATCACTTCATCGCATTTGTAACCCAATATTTCGGTCACTTTTTTGTTTAGTTCCACTTTCAAAACTTCGTCTCCTTGTATGCTTCCGTCATTCCAGAGCAACGTTTCAGTATTGGCCATTTTGGTGTACAGTTTGTTGTCTTTATTGCTGTATTGTTGCCATTGCACAAAAGTTCCGTTGGTGATTGATTTGTATTCGCCCTCTTTTATGAAATATTCTTGGGTGGAACCCAACATGGTGGTCCATTGTTGGTCCGGGATTTTTGTGTTTTTGCTTTTGTAGGAGTTGGCATAGGTTATTTTGCCTTCAAAAGGTTGGCTCAATGCGGTAATGGTTGTCAAAAAGAGGTAGAAAATTGCGAAGTTTTTTAGGTTCATTTTAGATGTTGGGTATGTAAGGTTATATAAAAAACCAAATGTAAAAAAATTCCCCAATTACTTTCGCAATTGGGGAATTAAATATTGAAGTATAATCCTGAAATTTATTCGTGAACGATAACCCATTCTCCGGTAGCCAATAAAGTTTCGGCTTTCTTGAATTTCATCGTTTCGGTTTTTCCGGTAGCCACTTGTTTGATGGTAACGGTATCGTTGCGATTGATTTTGGGTTGGTCGCGAACGATGGTTTCCGTAACTTGACGTTGTTGTGTTTGCCCCGCTTCGCGATTGGCGCTTTCGCTGGAAACAATTTCGTCTTTACTGGTCGTGTAATCATCTTTTTGACGCACTTCTTTGGCTTCCTGGATGGCAGGTGCTTGTTGTTGCGGCAAATCGCCTTTGAACAAGAACGAAATCACTTCTTTGTTGATGCCGTTCAACATCGAGCTAAACAAATTAAAAGCCTCGAATTTATAGATAAGCAAAGGGTCTTTTTGTTCGTGAACCGCCAATTGAACCGATTGTTTCAATTCGTCCATTTTGCGCAAGTGTTTTTTCCAGGCTTCGTCCACGATGGCCAAAGTGATGTTCTTTTCGAAATCGGCAACCAATTGATTTCCTTTGGTTTCATAGGCTTTTTTCAAGTCGGTAACCACGTTCAAGGATTTGATTCCATCCGTAAATGGAACGATGATGCGCTCGAATTGGTTGTTTTTATCTTCATACACGTTGCTGATGATCGGAAATGCTTCCCTAGCGCTGCGTTCTGTTTTTTCGGTATAAAAGGCGTAAGCGGCTTTATATACTTTTCCGGTCAATTCGATTTCCGTCAATCTGTTGAACTCGCTTTCAGAAACTGGAGAAGTGATGGAGAAATAACGAATCAATTCGAATTCGAAGTTCTTGAAATCGTTCGCAGGTTTGTTGTCTGTCACGATTAAATCGCAAGTGTCGTACAGCATGTTGGCGATATCCAGTTTCAAACGTTCTCCAAACAAGGCGTGACGACGGCGTTTGTAAACCACCTCACGTTGGGCGTTCATCACGTCATCGTATTCCAATAAACGTTTACGAACACCGAAGTTGTTTTCTTCCACTTTTTTCTGGGCACGTTCGATAGATTTGGTCATCATCGAATGTTGTATTACTTCACCTTCTTGCAATCCCATTCTGTCCATCACTTTGGCCACTCTTTCGGAACCAAACAAACGCATCAAGTTGTCTTCGAGCGAAACATAAAATTGGGAACTTCCCGGGTCACCTTGACGACCGGCACGACCACGCAACTGACGATCCACACGACGCGAATCGTGACGTTCCGTACCCACGATGGCCAAACCACCCGCAGCTTTCACTTCGGCAGACAATTTGATATCCGTTCCACGACCCGCCATGTTGGTGGCAATGGTCACGACTCCCGGTTTTCCTGCTTCTTCCACGATTTGTGCTTCTTGTTTGTGCATTTTGGCATTCAATACGTTGTGTTCGATTCCTCTCATTTTGAGCATTCGGCTCAACAATTCCGAAATCTCCACCGAAGTTGTACCAATCAAAACGGGTCTTCCTGCTTTCGATAATTCGGTTACGTCCTCGATTACGGCATTGAATTTTTCACGGGTAGTTTTATAGATGAAATCTTCCTTGTCTTTTCGCATCATTGGTTTGTTGGTAGGAATTTCTACCACGTCCAATTTGTATATTTGCCACAACTCGCCAGCTTCGGTAACAGCCGTTCCAGTCATACCGCCCAATTTGCTGTACATCCTGAAATAATTTTGCAAGGTTACCGTAGCAAAGGTTTGGGTTGCATCCTCGATTTTTACGTTTTCCTTGGCTTCAATGGCTTGGTGTAAACCGTCAGAATAACGACGTCCGTCCATGATACGACCAGTTTGTTCGTCAACAATCATGATTTTGTTGTCCATAATCACGTATTCCACGTCTTTTTCAAAAAGGGTGTAAGCTTTCAAGAGTTGTGTCAACGTATGGATGCGTTCACTTTTCACCGCAAAATCCTGGAATAATTTTTCTTTTTCTTCCGCTTCGGCGTCTTTGGACAAGTTTTTCTTTTCGATGGCGGCAATTTCAGTTCCAATGTCTGGAAGCACAAAGAATCCGCTGTCGGTATCTCCCGAAAGGAATTTGATTCCGTTGTCGGTCAATTCCACTTGGTTGTTTTTTTCTTCGATAACAAAATACAAGGCCACGTCCACTTTCGGCATTTCCTTGTTGTTGTTCTCCATATAGGAGTTTTCGGTTTTTTGAAGCAATTGTTTGATTCCTTCTTCACTCAAAAACTTGATCAAAGCCTTATTTTTGGGCAAAGCTCTATGGGCTCTCAATAATTGGAAACCACCGTCTTTGGTATTGCCTTCCTTGATTAATTTTTTGGCTTCTGCCAAGAATCCGTTGGCCAACTGTCTTTGCAGGTTTACCAAGTTCTCGATTTTTGGTTTCAACTCATTGAATTCGTGACGATCTCCTTCCGGTACCGGTCCAGAAATAATCAATGGGGTACGGGCATCGTCAATCAAAACCGAATCGACCTCGTCGACAATGGCATAATTGTGTTTGCGTTGCACCAAATCATTAGGCGAATGCGCCATGTTGTCCCTTAGGTAATCAAAACCAAATTCGTTGTTGGTTCCGTATGTGATGTCGGCATCGTAGGCTTTTTTTCTGCCTTCGGAATTCGGTTGGTGGTTGTCGATACAATCCACGGTCAAACCGTGAAATTCGAACAAAGGAGCTTTCCAAGTACTGTCACGTTTGGCCAAGTAATCA
>JAGNPF010000285.1 GCA_017989775.1 Flavobacterium sp. | reverse complement strand
TCCAAGGCCTGTAACATCATCTTTTTTGCCTTGTTTTAGTTCTAAATAGTATAATGTGTATTTAATGTCGTGAAGTGATACAATTTTCGATTTTAATGGATATTTAGTTTGATCCCAAATCGATACAGTATGATCTGCGTCTAATTTTTGTATGATCACGTCTTGGTCGTTTGTTTCTCCTGGAGCATCCGTAACGGTGATATAATTTGTTTTTAAATAATCTTCAATAATTTTAATTTCGGTGTCGTATTGCGTCTGGTAATCTCTTATAGGTTCAACCGTTGCGGAATCTTCATTCTTTGAACACGAAAATATAGTGATGGATGTAATTATTAGAATAAAATAAAACTTAAATTTGTTCATTATAGTTGATTTTTAAGCCCGCAAGATACAATTTTGATTTATTTTTGCGTACAATTTAACTTCGATTTTTGGAAAATTTATGAGAATAGACAAGTATTTATGGTGTGTGCGATATTACAAGACGCGCAATATGGTAACGGAAGCCTGCAAAAAAAATCATATCACCGTAAATGGACAGATAGCCAAGCCGTCGAAGGAGGTTTTTCCGACCGACAGAATCACTTTCAGGAAAGACCAAATCACGCAAATCATCACCGTTTTGGATATCCCGGAGAATCGGGTGGGGGCTAAATTGGTCGACATGTATCGAAAAAACGAAACGCCTGCCGAAGCCTATCAACATCTGGAATTGCTGAAATTGTCCAAAGAGCATTATCGAAAAAACGGCACCGGAAGACCCACCAAAAAAGACCGACGTGACATTGATGATTTTGGCAATGAAATCGGGGACGAGGAACACGAGCAAGAATAAAAAATCAATTTCAATCGCATTTACCAAATACTTTAAAAAACTAAAATATGTCCATCAACAAAAACATCATCCTTACGAGCCAGGAGATAGAGCACAAAATTAAGAGAATTGCCTACCAAATCTATGAAACATTCGTGGACGAGGAAGAAGTGGTCATTGCGGGGATTGCATCCAATGGGTTTATTTTTGCCAAAAAAATTGCCGAAGCCTTGAATGCCATCTCGACACTCAAAGTTTCGTTGTGCGAAGTCCGAATCAACAAGCAAAAACCAGAATCGGCCGTAACCACCTCTTTGTCCGAAGAAGAATATACTAACAAAGGCCTGGTACTTGTTGACGACGTGTTGAATTCGGGAACTACCTTGATTTATGCTGTCAGACACTTTCTGGACGTGCCTCTTAAAAAATTCAAGACGGCGGTCCTGGTGGACAGAAATCACAAAAAATATCCAGTAAAGGCAGATTTCAAGGGCATCTCTCTTTCTACCTCTTCCTTGGAACACGTGCAAGTCGATTTTGACGAAAACGGGGGCAGTCACGCCTATTTAAGCTAGAATATCCAGAATGTCGGCAACGGTTTCTTCGACTGTTTTTCCATCGACCACCACTTTGTGTTGGGCGTGGTTGTAATAAAAACTGCGATCAAAAAGGTGCTTGGCTATGAATTCCTTCATTTCGTCGTCGTTCTTGTCGGCAATGAGGGGGCGTTTGCTTTTGTTGGCGGCCAATCGCTCAAACAAGGTTTCGATGGAGGCTTTCAGATAAATGGACAAGACATTGTCTCCTTTCAGCAGTTCGTGGTTGTTGGCATAACAGGGAGTTCCGCCTCCCAATCCGATAATTATGTTTTCGGGAGCATTCAACAATTCGACAAAAACATCGTGTTCCAGCTTTCGAAAATAGATTTCGCCATGCTGTTCGAAAATTTGGTTGATGGATGAATTCGTCTTTTCTTCGATGATTTTGTCCAAATCCACGAAGGGGATATGGGTCGTTTTTGACAATCTATTGGCAATTGTGGACTTACCACAACCCATATAACCTAATAAAACTATTTTTCTCATTTGAATAAAACCTTAAAAATTAAGGCGTTAAAGGGTTTTGTTAAAAAAACACAAATTTATAATAAAATTGCTTTGAAAAATTAAAAATAACGTCATATATTTGCACCCGCATTCAAGGAACGAATATGACTCGATAGCTCAGTTGGTAGAGCACATCACTTTTAATGATGGGGTCCTGGGTTCGAGCCCCAGTCGGGTCACAAATTTGTGATCAACACAGAAGTTTCTTGAAGCAATGACTCGATAGCTCAGTTGGTAGAGCACATCACTTTTAATGATGGGGTCCTGGGTTCGAGCCCCAGTCGGGTCACTAAAAGGTCGAGTAATTTGTTACTTGACCTTTTCTTTTTTAAGGCCATGTGGAGAAACGGTAGACTCGCCATCTTGAGGGGGTGGTGCTCGCAAGGGCGTGAGGGTTCAAATCCCTCCATGGTCACGAAAAAAAATGCTTCAAAAATGATCTAAGTTCTAGATTGTTTTTGAAGCATTTTTTGTTGGCCAGAAAAAAGTACCCCGTCTTGTTTAAAACGAGACGGGGTTCAATAGTGTTGGAAGAGCCGTTTTATTGTGTCTTCTTGATTTTGGCCACATATTCGGTCAGTTTTTTTCCGTAAAGGGATTTGGCTACTTTGGGAGTCATCGATTTCTGGATGGTGTCCAAATATTTGATATTGATGTCGTAGATGTCGGACAGGGCAATATAAGGTGCTATTTCGTAGTCTTTGTTGTTGATGGCAAAATTGGTGGCAAATAAATATTTGCGCTTGGTGTTGTTGTCCTGTATTTTGTTCAGGCTGTCAATGGCTTTTTGGTTATTGCTTTTCAGGGCCTTGAATTTGGCCGCAATGATGTCCAGATTTTCGTCCCTGAAGCGGGTGTTTATTTTTTTGTATTCTTCGTATTTATCCTGGTTTTTGGAGCCCGTTATTTTGGCACTGCCAATATAGGAATCGAGATTGGTGTCGATGTTGATGTTTCCGGGTTCGGCAAAAAACGCGATATTGTTGTCCAATGAATTGCTCACGCCCCTGTCGAGGAACAAATACAGCATTTCGGGCGAGGCGATGTTCAAGTCGCTTTCAAATTTGGAATCACCATCGATGATTATGGTGTCCAATGCCACAAGGCTGGTGTCTTTTATTTTTTGTATGTATAAAGTTCCTTTTTTCAATCCCTTGATGCTTCCGCTAAGGTGTAAATTGGTTGTTGATTCGTTCTTGCCGCAAGAGGACAAAACTAAAAGTGTAACGAATGCAATAATGTTTTTTTTCATTGGTGTTTTTTTTGCAAAATAAAGAAAATTGTTTGGAAAGATTCACTATTGATTAAAGGATTTCAAAAAAAATGATGCCCGTTACCCAATTGGATTTTTGTTCGTCGAGATTTTGAATCAGCCTTTTAGCCAAGCTTCTTTTAGTGTCGATTTGGAAGAATCAGTGGCCTTGATGTTTTCTTTTTCTTCATAAGGCAGTTTGACGGTTCCCTTGATGGTTTGCTCGGCTCCGTTGCGTCTTATTTTTAGGGTTAT
>JAGNPF010000284.1 GCA_017989775.1 Flavobacterium sp. | reverse complement strand
GGAAATCCGGTGCGCCAGGATTTGATTGACATCGAAGGCAAGAGAGCAGAAGCCCTACAGTATTTTAAATTGGACAAAAAGAAGAAAACCTTGTTGGTTCTTGGAGGAAGTCTTGGAGCTCGTAGAATGAACCAATTGATTGAAAAAGAATTGGACAAATTTATTGCCCAAGATGTTCAGGTAATTTGGCAATGCGGAAAGTTGTATTTCGAAGATTACAAGAAATACAATCAAGATAATGTCCAAGTTTTGGCGTTTATTGACCGAATGGATTTGGTTTATGCCGCCGCCGACATCGTGATTTCAAGAGCGGGAGCTTCGTCCGTTTCGGAATTGTGCATTGTGGGAAAACCGGTGATTTTCATTCCGTCACCCAACGTGGCCGAAGACCATCAAACCAAAAATGCCCAAGCCATAGTGGACAAAAAAGGAGCCTTGATGTTGAAAGAATCCGAATTGGATTCGCAATTCAGTCTTGTTTTTGAAGCCTTGTTGAAAGACCCGGGAAAGCAAGAACAACTAAGTAAATACATCAAGCGGCTGGCTTTGCCCAACGCGACAAAACAGATAGTTGACGAAATAGTAAAATTAATCTAAACGCTACGCAAAGTCTCTGACTTTGAGTAGGTGACAAGCGGTCTTTGACCGCCTTAATGGAAAAGATAAAATGTTATAAACGTTCTGAGACCGTGCAACAATTCCACAAAGTTAGAGACTTTGCGGAGCATAACTTAAAATTTGTGTCTTGGTGCCTTTGTGGCAAAAAAAATAAAAAGATGAATCTAAATCAAATACATAACGTTTATTTCATAGGAATCGGGGGAATTGGAATGAGCTCTTTGGCTCGCTATTTCAAGTCCATTGGCAAGAATGTGTCTGGTTATGACAAAACGGAAACCGAACTTACAAAAGAGTTGGAGGAATTGGAAATCGACATTCATTTTGAAGACAAGATTGATTTGATTCCTGCGGGTTATGTTGCTGAAAACACTTTGGTAATTATCACTCCGGCAGTTCCAAAACACCATTCACAATGGAATTATTTCTTGGAACATGGTTATGAAGTCAAGAAAAGAGCCGAAGTTTTGGGGATTATCACCAAAGACACTTTTTGTTTTGCGGTGGCTGGAACACACGGAAAAACGACTACCTCAAGTATTTTGGGACATGTTTTATTCGAAAGCGGTGTCGATGTGACGGCTTTTGTGGGCGGAATAGTCGAAAATTACAATTCGAATTTGATAGGAAACGGTAAAACCATCACTGTTGTCGAAGCGGATGAATTCGATCGTTCTTTCTTGCATTTGCATCCCAATATTGCTTGCGTGACCTCGATGGATGCCGATCATTTGGATATTTACGGAGACAGCGCATCGATAGAAGCTTCGTTCAAGGAATTTGCAGACAAGGTGGAAGACAAAACCAAGCTTTTCATAACGAATGAGTTACCGATTCAAGGCGTTACTTGTGCCGTAAATGAAGATGCAAATTTTACCGCCTTCAATATCAGGATTGTCAACAGTCAATATGTATTTGACGTAAAAACACCGACTGAAACCATCAAGAACATACAATTTGGCTTGCCGGGAAAACACAATTTAATGAACGCACTCATGGCATTGGCGATGGCAAAAACATTCGGCCTCCCAAACGAAGACATCGCTAGTGCCTTGCTTTCATTCAAAGGAATTAGAAGACGATTTTCGTACCAAATCAAAACGGAAAAGTTGGTTTACATCGATGACTATGCACATCATCCAACTGAAATTAATGCGGTGCATCAAGCGGTTCGAGAATTGTATCCCAACCAAAAAGTATTGGCTATTTTTCAGCCTCATTTGTTTAGCAGGACGAAAGATTTTGCCGATGATTTTGCCAAAAGTCTTTCCGCTTTTGACGAAGTGTTGTTGTTGGATATTTATCCGGCACGCGAATTGCCGATGGAGGGAATTACCTCACAATGGTTGATGGACAAGATGGATAATTCAAACAAAAAATTAGTTCAAAAACAGGAATTAATTCCCACAATTCTTGAAAATAACGCAACCGTTATAGTAACTATCGGTGCGGGAGACATTGGAGAAATGGTTCAATTCATAAAAAAAGCGCTGAATGAAACTATTTAAATGGACAAATGTTCGATTATTGCTGATGTTTTCGTTGGTTGTTTTCTTGTTTTCGTTTACTTCAAAACGAAATGAAAGCAGAAAATTGAAAAAATCGGTGGTGGTTTTTGTAGGAGATAGCGCACCGTTTGTCACTCAGGAAACGGTTAATAAATTGTTAATAGAAAATAAAAGAGACGCGCAAAGTATCGGTAAAGATAAATTAGATTTGAATAAATTAGAAAAAGCTTTGAACGCTCATGGAATGATTGATAAGTCTGATGTGTTTGTGAGCATTGATGGGGTCTTAAAAGCAGTGGTGAAACAAAAAACTCCCATAGCTAGGGTTTTTGACGGAGACGATTCTTTCTATATTGATTACAAAGGGGATAGGATGCCGTTGTCAACTAATTTTACAGCTAGAGTTCCGCTTGTTTCCGGTGAAATAAATGAAAAAAATAGCGAGGATTTAGCCGAATTGTTTCGGATAATTTATGACGATGCGTTTTTGAAAAAAAACATCATTGGTGTGCAAATTATGCCGAACGGGAGCCTAAAAATGCTCAACAGGAATTTTAGTTATCAAATAGATTTTGGTGGGACCAAAAGAATGGAAGCCAAATTCAACAATTATAAGGCATTTTTTCAGAAGGCGGTTTTAGATAGTTCGCTATATAAATACAAAACGATTGATCTCAGGTTTGCCCAACAAGTAGTGTGTACTAAATAATAGATAATGGAAAAAGAGAATATTGCAGTAGGTCTAGATATTGGGACGACAAAAATAGTTGCCATGATAGGCAAGAAAAATGAATACGGAAAACTGGAAATTTTGGGTGTTGGAAAATCCAAAAGTCTGGGTGTGGCCAGAGGTGTTGTGAACAATATCACCCAAACCATCCAGTCCATCCAACAAGCCGTGTTGGAAGCCGAGAACAAATCGGGTTACAAAATAAAAGATGTCGTGGTGGGAATTGCTGGTCAACACATTCGCAGCATTCAACACAGCGATTATATCATCAGAAGCAGTGCAGAGGAAGTAATTGGAGGAAACGACATCCAGCTTTTGATTGACCAAGTGAATAAATTGGCAATGTTGCCTGGAGAAGAAATTATCCATGTTTTGCCACAAGAATTTAAAATTGATGGACAATCCGAAATCAAGGAGCCAATCGGGATGTACGGTGGAAGATTGGAATCCAGTTTTCATGTCGTGGTCGGACAAGCTTCTTCCATTCGAAATGTGGGCAGATGCATCCAAAGTTCCGGAATTGAATTGTCGGGATTAACCTTGGAACCATTGGCTTCGGCTGATGCGGTTTTGAGC
>JAGNPF010000283.1 GCA_017989775.1 Flavobacterium sp. | reverse complement strand
CTTAGTTGGCCTGCATTCTTACGCAAGTGGAGAGGCACATTCCTTAAATTGGATTTGGTATTCATTAGGAACCATAACTTTTATAGGAGCAATTACCTATCCAAAATATAAAAAATATTACAAGAAGAGTTATAAAAAATAGGATTTTTGTCAACTAAAAAAAAGCTTCCAATTGATAAAATTGGAAGCTTTTTTATATAAAATAACCCGTTGGATGTAAATAATTCACACCAATGGTTTTAATATTATAAAAACTTTAGGAATCGTTCTAGTGTTTAAAAAATCAATTTAACTATTTTTATAAAAAATTTAATTCAATGAAAAAAGTACTAATTATTGTTTTTGGAGTATTCCTTTTTTGGAGTTGCCAAGGCCAAAACAAACCGGCTAAAGCCGATTCAGCTATCGAAAAACAAAGCATTTATCAGTTTAAAGTAAAAGACTTGTCGGGAGAAACATTTGATTTCGCTGCCTTGAAAGGCAAGAAAATAATGATTGTCAACACGGCATCCAAATGTGGATTGACCCCACAATACAAGGAATTGGAAGCCTTGTACAAAGAATATTCTTCGAAAGGTTTCGTGATTGTGGGCTTTCCGGCCAATAATTTTGCAGGCCAGGAACCGGGAACCAACGAGGAAATTGCCTCTTTCTGCCAACTCAATTACGGAGTGACTTTCCCGATGATGGACAAAGTTTCGGTAAAAGGAGAGGACATGTGTGAAGTGTACCGATTCCTGACCCAAAAAGCCAAAAACGGATTGGAAGATTCGGAAGTGAAATGGAATTTCCAGAAATACCTTTTGAACGAAAAAGGCGAATTGGTAAAAGTGGTTGCACCTAAAACTTTGCCAACCGACCCTGAAATCCTGAATTGGATTAAAAGCTAGTGTTCAGATTTCAGATCAAGAATGTTAAACATCTATGTATAAAAAAAACGAAAACGTCTTGATTGTTCAAGGTGTTTTCGTTTTTTTGCTAACTGCTAACTGCTAACTGCAATCTATAATCTAAATTTTCTCGTTTTTGAAAATACTCGCCACGGCCGCTTCATAATTTCGGATACTTTGTGCTTTCTTGATTTGTTTCAACACTTTGTGGGGATTCGAAAAAGTAACGGCAAAGTATTCCCATAAATGATACATCTTCAACAAAATATGCGTTTGCCCCGATAGCGATTCGCTGTAAATAGCATACAAAGTATCGTGAAAAGCACTGAACAATTCCATTTTATTTTCCGGATATTCCGATGAATTGCTTCGAATCATACTCGGCAAAAAAGGATCGGAAATCAATCCTCGTCCAATCATCCAATGGTCAATCGTGGGGAAACGTTCCTGCATTTCGTGGAATTTTTTCACGGAAGTGATGTCGCCGTTGTAATACAGTTTGTGCTTGGTATTGTCGATACAATGTTGGAACGCATCCAAATGCACGCCGCCTTTGTACAATTGTTTGCCAATGCGGGCGTGAATGGCGATATTTTTTAATGGATAGCGGTCCAAAATAGGCAAGACATCCAGGATTTCTTCGGTGGTGTCGTAGCCCAAACGCATTTTCATCGAAACCAGAATATCCGTCTCGGAATGTGCCCTGTCCAGAATATGGTTGATTTGTTCGGTGTTCTTGATCAAGCCTGAACCCATCCCGGATTTGGTCACCATCGGGTACGGACAACCCAAATTCCAGTTCAATTCCTTGTAACCCAATTCCCGAACATATCGAGCCACGAACAGAAATTCCTCGGCATCATTGGTGATGACTTGCGGAATGACCTCCAAATCCAGATTGTTTTCGGGCAGTAAATCTCGTTGATAAGATGCTTTTATCTCCAATTTTCCGTTCAACCGAATGTAGGGAGAATAAAAACTGTCGATGCCGCCAAAAATCTTGTTCTGGGCATTCCTGAAACGAAAATCGGTGAATCCTTGTAAGGGAGAAGAAAGAAGGGTGAAACTCATAATTCTTTGTAAAGGCGCAAAGATAAGGGATTCGATTTTAGGAATTGAAGATTGGCAGGGAATTCAGGAGTGGTTATTTGACTTACTATTCTCCTGCTTCTTTTAAAGCTTGTAATTCTATTTCGGCCGAAATTCTAAAATTGGTTTCCTTGATTTTTTCGAGAAAGGGTTTTATTGAAGCGATTGTTCCTTTAAGTTTTGCTTTGACGATGATTCCAATGGTTCCTGTGTAGTTTAATCCAAGATTCTGGGCAACTTTTCTTGCTTTGAAATCATCAAGAATCAAGGTGCAGTTTGGAATTTCTAAAGCTAATGCAATTGCGCTGGATTCGCCCTTGTCAATTTGCATTTCCAAAATTCGTTGTTTGTATTTGTCGGAAGCTTTTTCAATGCTGACCCAATTAGGAAGAGTTTCTCCAAATTCTTCGGCAATATCCAAAGTGGTAATGATTTGTCCGTAAAGTTTGTGCAATAATTCAAGTTCTCCAATTTTAGACAAAATGATGAAGCAACTTGTATCGGAAATAATCGTTTTATGCATTGTTTACATCACTTGACAAATCCGAGGAGGGATGGTTGAATATCGAGACGTTGTATTTGTTGAGCAATTCGGCAAATGTTCTTTTGGTCAGGCCGGCCAGTTCGGCAGCCTGTCCCAATGAAAGTTTTCCTTGTTCGTATAACCTTGAAGCCAAAAGCATTACAAGTTCGCGATTGTCCAAATCTAAATTATCGGGTATGTTTACGGTCAATGTTTTCATAAGGTAAATGTAATACATTTTTTTATGGATTCCAATTTTGAATGCAAGAGCAGGAAACCAGTATTGCTGTTTTCTGCTTGGCCTGATCTCGGGTTATGCCACGACCCCCGAAAAAAACTCTTCAAATGGCCTTTAACGAGGTTTTTAGGATTTACTTTTTTGGATAAGTTTGCCAAATCATCCCAAATGCAAAGCCATTTTCCCATTAAACGTATTGCTAAGGCTCCGCAAAGTCTCCGACTTTGAGGTAGTGATTTTCGGTTTCCAACCGACCTTGTTTTGGGTTTAATTTGATGTCAGTCACAGACTGACAAACGCATCCACAAAGTCGGAGACTTTGTGGAGCGAGGCTGTTAGGGGGTGTTATTGTCTCTATTATTTGTAATCTTTAAATAATATCTTTCCAAAATCTTTTGGAGTACTTATATTTTCAGTAGATACTCCATCTCCATACCTGTGAACAAATTTTGAACCCTGTCGGTGTAATAACCAGTTTTTATCTGCCTCGGAGTATTTAAATGTAATTATCTCATACGTACCAGATGTGTTCCCATATCCTGCATATTCAAGAGAAAAATAGCCGTTTTTTATTACAATTTTATCAAAAATATGGCCATCTACATTGTCTAATTCTATGTTGTCGTTTTGAACTACTAGTTTGTAGGTGCCATTATTTTGCCCTGTAAATAGATAAAAATGTTCTCTGGTCTCAGAC
>JAGNPF010000282.1 GCA_017989775.1 Flavobacterium sp. | reverse complement strand
GGTTCGCCGCATCATGTGCAATTGGTAGATGATTTGGAGCATTACAATGTAAAGGAAAATGGGGCAGCCCTCCGTTACGGTCCATTGTACGGAGCAGCAGGAAGCAACATCAATTTTGTGAAAAAAATAAATGAAGATACTTTTTCACTTCGCACCTACGAAAGAGGTGTCGAGGACGAAACCTTGGCTTGCGGAACGGGAGCCACGGCTGTTGCTATCGCTATGAACGCTACAGGACAAACCAATGCAACTTCTATTAATTTGAATGTAGAAGGCGGAAAATTGGCCGTTTCTTTTGAGAAAATGGGTCATTTATTTACCAATGTTTTCTTGATTGGGCCAGCTAAATTTGTGTTCAAAGGAGTGATTGAGATATAAATAAACTTCTAACTTCCAACTTCAATAATGATCACACTAAAAGGCAAAAACATCTACCTCCGCGCATTAGAACCCAATGATTTGGAGTTTGTTTATGCCATGGAAAACGACCAAAGCATTTGGGAAGTAAGCAATACACAAACGCCTTACAGTCGGTTTTTGGTGAAGCAATACCTCGAAAATGCCCATCAGGATATTTATGAAGCCAAACAATTGCGATTGGCGATTTGTCAGGACGAGGATTTTCCGGCCATTGGATTAATCGATTTGTTTGATTTTGATCCCAAGAATAACAGGGCAGGAATCGGCATCGTCATTCAGGGAATCGAAAACAGGAAACAGAATATTGGTTCCGAAGCGTTGGAACTCTTGATTCGATATGCTTTTTATCATTTGAATCTACATCAATTATATGCAAATATTGGCACCGAAAATGTTGCGAGTGTGGCTCTTTTTTCTAAATTTGGATTCCAGAAAATAGGCACGAAAAAAGATTGGACTTTAGTCAATGGGGTTTACAAAGACGAGGCTATTTTTCAATTAATTAATCATCAACTTTAAAAATTCCAGTTTTGAACTTAAAGAAAATCATAACAATAGCATCTGTCGCACTAATATCAGGATTACTAATTTATGGAGGCATACTGGCGAATCAGGTTTTTTCAAAAAACACCAAATTTTCACAATCTGAAGTCTTTGTTTTTGTGCCGACAGGTTCCACTTATGAGGATGTCAAGAAAATACTGGAGCCTTTTGTGGAGAATTTGAATCGTTTTGAAATGGTGGCCAATAAAAGAAGCTATCCAGAAAACGTGAAACCAGGTCGTTTTTTGTTGACCAAGGGAATGAGCAGTTATGAGCTGGTGAAAGCAATGAGAAGCAATGTTCCCGTAAAACTGGCTTTCAACAACCAGGAGAGGTTGGAGAATTTTGCCCAACGAGTGAGTTCGCAAATTGAACCCGATAGTTTGACCTTGGTGAATACCTTCAAGGATTCTATTTTCCTGAAAGAAAATGGTTTTAACGAGGAAAATGTTTTCGTGATGTTTATTCCAAATACCTATGAAGTGTATTGGAACATTACTGCCGAGAAATTCCGTGATAAAATGATCAAGGAATATCATAATTTCTGGAATGACGAAAGAATAGCCAAAGCCAAAAAACAAGGATTAACACCAGTGGAAGCAACAATTTTGGCTTCGATAGTACATAAAGAATCGGTCAAAAAAGACGAAAGACCCAGAATTGCCGGAGTTTATCTGAACCGTTTGAGACTGGAAATGCCATTACAGGCCGATCCAACCGTGATTTATGCCATCAAAAAGAAAGACAATGATTTCGATCAAGTAATCAAAAGAGTTTTTTACAACGACTTGTTTTTGAATTCTCCCTACAATACCTATAAAGTGGTTGGACTTCCTCCGGGACCAATCGCAATGCCGGATATCACCGCCCTGGATGCCGTTTTGAATCCAGAAAAACACGATTTTATTTATTTCTGTGCCAGTGTGGATCGTTTTGGTTACCACGAATTTGCAGTGACATTGGCAGAGCACAACGTAAATGCCAAAAAATATGCAGATTGGATTAACAGTCAAGGTGTAGCAAGATAATTTTGGATTATAAAAAACGACACTTTTTTTTGTTTCTGCTTGCGTTCCAAAGTGTTTTGGGGCAAAATTCATTCGACAACTTTTTCAAACCATCCGATTCCTTAAACAAGAAAAGGCAGAATTCCTTATATATTACTGAGGCCGTTTTGGCTTCCGGTGCCTTGATTGGATTGAACCAACTTTGGTATGCCGATTATCCCAGATCCGATTTCCATTTTATCAACGACAATGCCGAGTGGATGCAGATGGATAAATTGGGGCATCTTTATACGTCCTATCACATCGGACGATTTGGTGCCGAAACCTTGAATTGGAGCGGAGCCAGCAAGCAAAACCAGCTTGTTTACGGAGCCGGTTTGGGATTTGTGTTCCTGACGGCTGTCGAGGTTATGGACGGATTTTCTGAAGAGTGGGGCGCATCGATGGGTGATGTTGTTGCCAATGCTGCGGGAACGGCTTTGTATGTTTCGCAAGAATTGATTTGGAACGAACAACGCATCATTCCGAAATTCTCTTATCATAAGACCCAATATTCCAATTACAGACCCGATTTGTTGGGAAGCACGACCCAGGAACAAATCTTGAAAGATTACAACGGACAAACCTATTGGTTTTCGGTTAATCTCTATTCTTTTGCCAAAAAATCAAAAATTCCCAAGTGGCTGAATGTTGCTTTGGGTTATGGAGCCGAAGGAATGATTGGCGAAAATGAGGTTATAAACCCGATTATTTTTCCTTCAAAACCGTTAAAATTTAGACAATTTTACCTTAGTTTGGATTTGGATTTGACCAAAATCAACACGAAATCACACTTTTTGAAGACTGTTTTTTCCGTTTTCAATACGGTCAAAATCCCTGCGCCCACCCTTGAATACTCGGCTCAAGAAGGATTTAAATTCCATGGCTTGTATTTTTAGAAAACCTTAACTGCATGATTTTCAGATTTATATTTTTTATCTTATATTTGCATCGTAGAAATTTCAAAGGGTGACAGCGTTTGAAGAAAAACAATTTATGATAAAGAAGTGGTCTTTTTACACAAGTTTGACTATTATTATTGCCTTTTTAAGTTCGGGTTTCAAATCTTTTGAACAGAAAACCAATCAGTGGTTTTTTACTGATGATGCCGATGGAGCACACTACTTATTTCCATCCCAAAAACAAGACGAATACATCCATTTAAGTGTGCCCTATACAGGAAAATTTTTCGTTGGATACAAAGAGGCCATTGCCTTCAAGGAATCTCAAGGGAAATACAAAAAAATTAACTCATTGGGGTATTTGGGTAAATACCAGTTTGGCAAGGAAACCCTGAAAACGGTTGGAATACACGATAGTAGTCGTTTTTTGAACAGTCCGAGAATGCAGGAAAAAGCTTTTGTGGCGTTGCTGGCAAAAAACAAGTCGGAGTTGAAGGATATTATCGACAAATATCAGGGTCAAGTTGTTGCAGGG
>JAGNPF010000281.1 GCA_017989775.1 Flavobacterium sp. | reverse complement strand
GAAAGATTGAGCTATATGGTGGAGCAAATTGGCTCCATGGAAAAAGTGGTGAAATACTACAAGAAAAGTACGGAGGAAGAGTTTAGGACTTATTTCTTTGATATTTTGAAAGAACAAAAATTGACTCCTGAAATGCAGAAGAAAATCATTGACGGTGTTGAAATAACACCGGAAGAAGTTCGTAATTTTTTCAAAACAATTCCCAAAGACGAGTTGCCTGTTTTTGGAGCGGAGATGGAAGTGGCGCAAATCGTCGTGACACCGAAAGTGTCCGATGCCGAAAAGCAAAAGGTAATCAACAAATTGAAAGAATTCAAAAAAGAAATTCTGGAGGGAGGATCCAGTTTTGCGACAAAAGCTGTTTTGTATTCGCAAGATCCGGGATCCAGGGCTACGGGAGGTTATTATAAAATGAATCGTAAAACCCAATTCGTGAAAGAATTCAAGGAGGTGGCCTTTAGTTTGGCCGAAGGAGAGATTTCCGAGCCTTTTGAAACAGATTTCGGGTTTCATATTATTTACGTTGAAAAGATAAAAGGACAGGATTTGGAATTGCGCCATATCTTGTTGATTCCCTCGGTGACTTCCGAGGATTTGAAAACGGCCAAAGAGAAAATCACCTTGATTAGAAAAAGAATCGAAGACAAGGAAATTACTTTTGCCGAAGCGGCAAAAACAATGTCCGACGAAAAAGAAACCAGAACAAACGGAGGTGCTTTGATCAACCCAAGAACCCAAGACACCCGTTTCGAATTGACGAAAATGGAACCAACGTTGTATGGCCAAATTTCAAATTTGAAAGACAATGAAATTTCTTTGCCAATTTTGGATGAAGACCAGTCTGGAAAGAAAAAATACAAATTGATCACCGTGACTAATAGAATCAATGAGCATACGGCTGATTATGCCAAGGATTACACCAAGATAAAAGAGTTGGCATTGAAAGAAAAACAAATCAAAGCCATAGGAAAATGGTTTGACGATAAAATCAAGGACACCTATATTAAAATCAATGGCGAGTACAGAGATTGTACTTTTACAAACAATTGGTTGAAAAAGTAGTATTAAGATTTGAGTATTAAGTATTAAGAATACGTCTAATTTCTAACCTCTAACCTCTAGCCTCAAATATGTCAGACGTTGCAGCAATACATGACTTGGTTCGTAAAAGAAACGAACTAAAAACTGAAATCGCCAAGATTATAGTGGGTCAAGACGCGGTGGTAGATCAAATTTTGCTCTGTATTTTTTCTGGTGGCCACGCACTTTTGGTGGGAGTTCCTGGATTGGCAAAAACCTTAATGGTTAACACGCTGGCTCAAGCACTTGGATTAGATTTCAAGAGAATGCAATTCACGCCCGATTTGATGCCTTCGGATATTTTGGGAAGCGAAATATTGGATGAATCCCGTCATTTCAAATTCATAAAAGGCCCCATTTTTTCGAATATTATCCTGGCTGACGAAATCAACAGGACGCCTCCAAAAACCCAGGCAGCTTTGCTTGAAGCAATGCAGGAACGCTCGGTTACCATTGCGGGGCAAAACTATAAACTGGATTTGCCTTATTTTGTATTGGCAACCCAAAACCCAATCGAGCAAGAAGGAACCTATCCTTTGCCCGAAGCGCAATTGGATCGGTTCATGTTCGCCATAAAACTGGATTATCCTTCTTTTGAAGAAGAAGTCCAGGTGGTAAAGAGAACGACTTCCAATGAAAAAAACCCAATAAATCCATTGTTTACGGCTCAAGAAATTATCGATTTCCAGCATTTGATTCGCCGGATTCCCGTGGCGGATAACGTGATAGAATATGCAGTTACTTTGGTTAGCAAAACCCGTCCGGACAATTCTTTGTCCAACGAATACGTGAAAAATTATTTGGATTGGGGAGCAGGACCAAGAGCATCACAAAATTTGATTTTGGCGGCCAAAGCCAATGCAGCTTTCAATGGAAAATTTTCTCCAGACATTGAAGACGTGAAAGCTGTGGCGACAGGAATACTTCGTCACCGAATCATCAAAAACTACAAAGCCGATGCTGAAGGAATTACCGAAGAAATGATTATCGGCAAATTGGTTTAGGAAGACGTGTTTCTTTGGAAATCATAATTCTTCCTTTTGATTCCTGTAATATCACATATTTGTTGCATTAATTTAGAAAAAATTGCTATCAAAACTGCTTTAAAAAGATTGTTTTGTCTTCTAAAGTAGTAATTACACAAATAATCTTTCTGATATTTATAATTTTTCAATAAAACGTATTAAAATCTGTTTATTTATAAATATAATGTTTCAAATAGTATCTTTTGCTAATTTTTTTTGATTCTCGTCTTTAATTCTTAAGTTTGCGTACAAAAATAAAAAAACCTAATATACTACGGCATTTGACTTTGATCTAATCAACGAAATCTGCTTTAACATTGAAAAACTTCAACTATGAACATTTATAACGATTACCTCAAAGAGATCGAAGAAAGAAAAGGTCAAGGACTTCACCCGAAGCCGATTGATGGTGCCGAATTGCTAAGCGAAATCATTGCACAAATTAAAGATTTGGGTAACGAGTACCGAGAGGATTCTCTTAAATTCTTTATTTACAATGTTGTTCCGGGAACTACTCCTGCAGCTAATTTGAAAGCCAAGTTTTTAAAGGAAATCGTTTTGGGTCAATCCGTAGTTGCTGAAATAACGCCTGCTTTTGCTTTGGAGTTGTTGTCACACATGAAAGGTGGTACTTCTATAGCCGTTTTGCTTGATTTAGCTTTAGGTGATGATGCTGCTATTGCAAAAGATGCTGCCGAAGTTTTGAAAACACAAGTTTTCCTTTATGAAGCAGATACCGATCGTTTGGCTGAGGCTTTCAAAAACGGTAACGAAATTGCCAAGGATATTTTGGAGAGTTACGCCAAGGCGGAGTTTTTCACTAAATTACCTGAAATAGCAGAAGAAATTAAAGTAGTTACTTTTATCGCTGGCGAAGGAGATATCTCGACTGATTTACTTTCTCCAGGAAACCAAGCGCACTCCCGTTCAGATCGTGAATTACACGGTAAATGCATGATTACTCCTCAAGCACAAGACGAAATCAAGGCGCTTCAAGCACAGCATCCAGACAAATCCGTAATGTTGATAGCCGAGAAAGGGACTATGGGTGTAGGTTCATCAAGAATGTCAGGTGTAAACAACGTGGCTCTTTGGACGGGTAGACAAGCAAGTCCTTATGTTCCATTTGTGAATTTTGCTCCAATTGTTGCAGGAACAAACGGTATTTCCCCAATTTTCCTAACAACTGTGGATGTTACCGGCGGTATTGGTTTGGATCTTAAAAACTGGGTAAAAAAAATAGATGAAAATGGTAACCCTGTTCGCAATGAAAGTGGTGATCCTGTTTTAGAAGAAGTTTACTCTGTTGCCACTGGTACGGTTCTTACCATTAACACAAAGGCAA
>JAGNPF010000020.1 GCA_017989775.1 Flavobacterium sp. | reverse complement strand
GGTTTGGGTGCGCCAATAGGTTCGCTTTTATTGTCCGACAGGAAGACCATTCACAAGGCTTTGCGAATTCGCAAAATATTGGGTGGAGGAATGCGGCAAGTGGGTTATTTGGCGGCAGCCGGAATGTACGCCATCAGCAACAATATCGCGAAATTGGCTGAAGACCACAGACGTGCCAAGGAAATAGGAGCCGTTTTGTCGAGATTGAACTGGGTGGCCAAAGTGGAACCGATAGAAACCAATATCTTGATTTTTTCGCTTCAACCCAACGTAAGCGAGGCGGTCGTCATCGAAAAATTAAATCATAAAGGAATCGCCATCAGTTCGATGGGTCACGGAAAATTGCGCATTGTCACGCATCTTGATTATCGCGAAGTGATGCACTCTTATGTGTTGGAAACATTGGAAAAGTTATAAATTATGAATTGTCAAAACTCATAATTTATAACTCATAATTATTTCTTCATTTCTTCCAGCATCGCAATAATTTTATCCAGCTTCTCCACATCCAGTTTGTTCAGGATTAAAGTTAGGGATTCAATTTCTTCTTTTGCTTCGATATTGGTTTGGTAATCTGCTTGTGCCTGCAGCCTGTCTCTTTCACTCTGCCTGTTTTGGGACATCATAATGATTGGTGCGGCATAAGCGGCTTGGGTAGAGAAAACAAGATTCAACAAAATAAATGGATAGGCATCCCAATGGTAAATGTAACCCACAAGATTTAAGCCCATCCAAAAGATGATGAATAGTGTTTGAAGAATAATGAATTTCCATGATCCCATACCCTTGGCTACAGCATCAGCTAAACGGCTTCCGTATCCAGATTCTTCGAGGTGTTTTTTGTGCCAGTTTATAGGTAAATTCATTATTCTAGGTTTTTATTTAAACATTTGATCCATTCCCGGAATCATTGGCATATCCACTTTGGCGACAGCATCCAATTCGGCTTGGTTCACTTTTGCGGCTTTTTCGATTGCTTTGTTTAAAGTTATAATCAAATAATCTTCCAATTGCTCTTTGTCTTCCAATAAAGAATCGTCAATAGAAATTGCTTTTAGTTTTCCGTTGGCCGTGAAAGTCACTTTCAATGCGCCGTCTGTGCTTTGTTCGTCGATTAAAATAGAATCCATTCTCAGTTTGGCTTCTTCCATTTTTCGTTGGGTTTCTTTCAATTTACCCATCATTCCCATTAAATCCATTTTCGTAGTTTTTAATTGTTGTTTTGCAAAATTACTCTTTTGTATAATGATATTCAATTTAATTTTTTTAACAAAATAGATTCGTTTTAAGGTTGCTTTGTGTTATTTTTGTAACCTATACATTTAATTTGAAAGCCTAAAATATGCCAAAAATAATACAACCACCAGTTGCCAAAATAATTCCCAAAAAACTGGAAAAATTCGGCAACGAGCGAATTGACAATTACTTTTGGTTGAACGACCGGAAAAATCCGGAAGTGATTGATTATTTGAACCAAGAAAATGACTATTACAAAAAAATGACTGCCCACACCAAGGCATTCCAAAAGGAATTGTTCGAGGAAATGAAGGGCAGGATTAAGGAAGACGACGAGTCGGTTCCGTATTTGTACAATGGTTATTACTACATCACCCGATTCGAAACCGGAAAAAACTACCCCATTTATTCCAGAAAAAAGGAAAGCCTTTCGGCCAAAGAAGAAATCATGTTCGATTGCAACAAAATGGCAAAAGGACATCCTTATTTCCAATTGGGAGGTTTGAGCATCAGTCCCGACAATAAACTGGCCATTTTCAGCATCGACATTGTTGGAAGGAGAATCTACGACATTCAGGTCAAGAATCTGGAAACAGGCGAAATCCTTGCCGACAAAATCGAAAAAGTTTCCGGAAATGCCGTTTGGGCGAATGACAACCAGACTATTTTTTATTCGAGTCAAGACGAAGTGACCTTGCGTTCCGACAAAATTTTCAAGCATAAATTAGGGACAAAACAAGACGAGGACGTTTTGGTTTATTTCGAAAAAGACGAAACCTACAATGTAGAGGTAGCCAAATCCAAGTCCAGAAAATACCTGGCGATAGAATCGGGAAGCACCTTGACCACCGAATACCGAATATTGGAAGCCGACAATCCCGACGGAAAATTCAGGGTTTTCCAGAAAAGAGTTCGAGGTTTGGAATACAGCATCAATCATTACGGCGACAGTTTTTACATCATGACCAATGCGGACAAGGCCACGAATTTCAAATTGATGAAAACATTGGAAACCGCCACTTCCAAAGAAAACTGGACGGAAGTTGTGCCGCATCGCGAGGATGTTTTGTTGGAAGACATCGAGATTTTCAAGGATTTTTTGGTTGTCGAAGAACGTTTCAATGGACTGAACAGAATCAGGATCATGCCTTGGAGTGGAATTGGGGAATATTACCTGCCTTTCGACAGCGAAACCTACACTGCCTATACTTCCGCAAACGTTGATTTCGACACCGATATTTTGCGTTATTCCTACCAATCGATGACCACGCCTTCTTCGGTGATTGATTTCAATATGAAAACCAAGACCAAGGAAATCAAGAAAGAGCAACAAGTTCTGGGCGGAAAATTCGACAAAAACAACTACACCGAAGAACGAATTTGGGCCACCGCAAAAGACGGAACCCAAATCCCCATTTCGATGGTTTATCGAAAAGGACTAAATAAAAACGGTAAAAACCCGTTGTTGCTTTATGCCTATGGTTCCTACGGACATTCGATGGACGCCACCTTTTCCTCCACCCGACTGAGCTTGTTGGACAGGGGTTTTGTTTTTGCCATAGCCCACATTCGCGGCGGAGAGGATTTGGGAAGACAATGGTACGAAGACGGAAAATTACTGAAAAAGAAAAACACGTTTACCGATTTCATTGATTGTTCCAAGCACGTCATCGAACAAAAATACACCTCTCCCGAACATCTGTATGCCGAAGGTGGTTCGGCCGGAGGATTGTTGATGGGAGTCATCGTGAATTTGGCTCCAGAATTGTACCACGGCGTCATTGCCCAGGTTCCTTTTGTGGATGTGATGACGACGATGTTGGACGAAACCATACCTTTGACCACCGGAGAATATGACGAATGGGGTAATCCAAATGTTAAAAAATATCACAACTATATGCTGTCGTATTCGCCTTACGACAATCTAAAAAAACAAAATTACCCTAATATGTACGTATCCACCGGACTGCACGATTCCCAGGTACAGTACTGGGAACCAACCAAATGGGTCGCCAAAATCAGATCTTTGAAAACGGATAATTCCTTGTTGTTTTTGGATACCAATATGGATGCTGGTCACGGAGGAGCCTCGGGAAGATTTGAAGCCATCAAGGAATTGGCAAAAGAGTATAGTTTTTTATTAGATTTAGAAGAAATTAAAACCTAATTAGAATATTTTTGTTAAATTTGCAGGGATTTTAGGTTAAATAAAAAGTGTCCTTGATTAACTATTTTTTTTATGAAAGAAGAAATTAACGCTTATAATAATATTTTAGAATTAATAGGGAATACACCTCTTATTAAGCTAAATAAAGTTACTGAAGAATTAGAAGGAAATTTTTACGCAAAAGTAGAAGCTTTTAATCCAGGGCATTCCACCAAAGATAGAATCGCTTTATTTATACTGGAAGAAGCCGAGAAAAGAGGAATCCTTTCACCTGGCGACACCATCATTGAAACCACATCAGGAAATACTGGATTCAGTTTAGCCATGGTGAGCATCATCAAAGGTTATAATTGTATTTTGGCCGTTACTTCAAAATCGTCCAAGGACAAAATTGACATGCTTCGCAGTTTGGGTGCCAAAGTTTATGTTTGTCCAGCCCACGTTTCAGCAGATGACGAAAGGTCTTATTACAGTGTTGCCAAACGTTTGCACGAAGAAACCAAAGGCTCTGTTTACATCAACCAGTACTTCAACCAACTGAACATTGATGCCCACTACAAATCTACCGGACCGGAAATTTGGGAACAAACAAACGGTAAAATAACCCACCTTATCGCTTGTAGCGGAACAGGTGGAACCATTTCAGGAACTGCAAAATACTTGAAAGAGCAAAATCCAAACATCCGAATCTTGGGAGTGGATGCTTTTGGTTCCGTATTGAAAAAATACCACGAAACTAAAGAATTTGACAATAAAGAAATTTACCCCTACCGAATTGAAGGTTTGGGAAAAAACTTGATTCCATCGGCCACAGATTTTGACGTTATCGATCAATTTATGAAAGTTACCGATGAAGAAAGTGCCCACGCCACAAGAGAATTGGCCAAAAGAGAAGGCTTGTTCGTAGGCTACACTTCGGGAGCGGTTCTTCAAGCCATCAAGCAATATGCCGAAGAAGGCGAGTTTGACAAAGACAGCAACGTAATTGCCATTTTCCCTGACCACGGTTCCCGTTATATGAGCAAAGTGTTTAGTGATGACTGGATGAACGATCAAGGTTTCTTTGACAGCATCAACGAAGAAGAAGCACAGAAAATCGAGTTTATAAAATAAATTGATAATTTAAGTATCAATAATAAGTATAAAAAAATCCCTTTTGACAGTCAAAAGGGATTTTTTTTGTTTAATTTTTTTATTTAATTCAACAATTCAGGATTAGAGAGAATTAATTCTATTTTTTTGATAATAATCGTAATTTGACTCATTTGTGCTTCGATGTTTCTGAAAAAGAGGCTAATATCTCTATTTACCCAACTGTCAGATATCACCCTGGCGCCAAGGCTAATTCTTAAAACAGCACTTTCAATGCCATTACCGTATTTTACATCAACAGCTTGTCCTATATGACATTTTTGGGCAGCCAACCTAATAATTTCTAAAGGAGAATCTTCAAATTGATCGGATAAATCAGAATTTAATAAGGTGTAGATTTTTTTAACTTTATCAACCGACAAAACTTCATTGTTTTTAAGAATAAAGAAAGGGAAAATGGTACGGATGTTTCTTATTCCAAATTCTTTACTAGTATAACTATTGGTTTTGGTTTCATCACCATAAATTGGTTCTAAAAAAGAGGCTTCTTTTATAGAGTCTTCAACAAAATTGCAAAACATTTCTATGCCCATATTTCGGTATAGAATGGGGGTTTTATAGTAGCGATCCATTTCAACTATCGCAGCATTCCAACGCATATAAGAACCGTAATTATATCCATCGGATAAATCATTTGAACAAAACCAGGAAATTGGCCAATCGGAATGATTGTAGTATTGGGTTAAGCCTGCTGGCAAAGAGTTTTTTACAGAATGAATTACTTTACTGACTCTTTTAGGAAGTAATAATGCTCCTGAATACGGAGGACCTGTAAAGTATTTGCTGCCTGTTATGGTAACAATATAGCCTTTGTTTAAATAATTTTGAATGTCTTTTGGATCTAATCTAAGTTGGGATGCATCCACAACTATTTGTATTGATAAGTTAGCGAGTGTATTCAGTCTTTTAATTAATTCGTCACTGGGTGATTGGTATCCTAATTTGGATTGATCCATGGTGTGCAAGACAATATGTCTGCCTTGTTCATTGGTTTTGTAAATGGCATCATACACTTCCTCGTCTAATTGTTTTGAGGATTTTAACGCGCCGTTTTCATCTCTAAAAGGGATTTTGATCAGCTCGACATCCCTGAATCCTTCTATTTTGTCTCCTTTTTTAACAGGGAAATTTAGAGCTGTCGTGTTTTCAAAATGGCATCCTTTTAATGCCGAAGGTACGCCACTGCCTGTTTCATCCGATGCCACCAAAACATGTGTGATTTCTTTATCGGAGAAAATCTGGGTAATCGCCGCTATTTGCAAAGAAGAATCGGTGCCTGATGGCGAAAAAATTATTTCTGATTCTTCATTGAGTCTAAATATTTTTTTAAGGTTATTTTTTAATAATTCAGAGAAATCAATAGTGGCGTTTTTGAATCCATTTTTCAAGCTGTTTCTTATTAATATGCTTCTAATCTTATCGGTTTTGTCGAAAGCAAAATTGGAAACGCTAGTTGCAGTCGATGAGGAAAATGTAAACGCATCGGGTCTTGGAAATGGTCGGCAACCGTATTTGTTAAGCAAATCAATTTCGTCAATATTCAATCTAAGATCACCGCCATCCATTAATAAATATTCGGTTGGTTTGGCCAGATTTTTAACAATGGTTTTCCAAGTTTTTTTAAATATTTTATTGGTGTTGTTTACTCCGTGTAAAGCTGTCAGTTCTGTGTGGTTTAATAAAGTTTCATCACTAAAATCGGTATCGTTTTTAATTAAATTCAGTAAAAAATAATCGAGGTTTTCTAATTTCTCTTTGTCGTCTTTGGGTAATAATTTATAGAATATCTTTGTTACTTCGAGTGCTGCCCAATCACATAAAGCAGTATCATATTTTTCGCTATTCAAGGCTTTATACCAAAGTTGCCATTCAATACCATATCTCAAATAAACTAATGCCAATGCGGGTTTGCTCAAAAAAGAAGTGCCAATTATAATAGATTTGTTGGGTACAATTTTAAAAATATAAGGTTCACTTGTAGAAGTGATGATATTTATATTGTTTATTTTTGGTACTGTATTGAATCTTTTTAAAACGCGAACTAAATAATTCACATTTTCTTTTTCAAACAAACTCGTTCTTTTATATTGATTTTCAATAAGTATGTTATTTGTCATAGGTGTTTTAATAATTTATTGATTTAAATTAATTAGTTCTTCTTTGTCAAAAGAAGGACAATCAGCACATTTTGAGTGATTTCCGATGCCGGCAATTAGTTTGAAACATCTTTTGCATTTGTACCAATCTTTGTCAAATTCGAAATTACCACCATCTATAGTTATAGATTTACCTTCTACAAAGGCCTGTCCAATTTTTTTTAAAGCACTATTGTAAATCCTTGTAAGAGTTGGTCTCGAAACTTCCATCCGATCAGCAGCTATGTCTTGTGGGAGATCTTCATAAATAACCAATTTAACGGTTTCATATTCTTCATATTGCATAATGATAGGTGTGGTGTCACAAAATGCAATTCCAAATGGTTTAAAACCTTGCATCTTGGGTGGGTTGTCAATTTTTCGTTTCTTTTTTGGGCGGGACATCTATCAATTTTCCAGCAAATATAATGAACTTGCGTTCATAACAAAAGAATTAATAGATTATTTTTAAAAAATATCTGCTAGACTTGTTAACTAAAGTTTTGCCGTTTTTCTTGTATTGTACTTTATTAGGAAGAGATTTATGAAATCGAGTTCATAAAATAATTTGACGTTATCAGATATAAAAAAAGCCCCTTTCAGATTAAAAGGGACTTTTTAATAATTCAATCTTAATTGTGATTACTCCTCCATAGTGTGATACACATTCATCACATCGTCGTCTTCCTCTATTTTTTCTATTAATTTTTCCACATCGGCCACTTCGGCTTCGGACAATTTTTTGGTGATTTGCGGTATTCTTTCAAAACCGGAAGAAAGAATTTCAATCTTTCTGTTTTCCAATTCTTTCTGGATGGTTCCAAAGCTACCAAAAGGAGCATAAATCAAGATGCCATCTTCGTCTTCAAAAACTTCTTCGGCACCAAAATCGATTAATTCCAATTCCAATTCTTCGGGGTCAAGTCCGGCTGCCGGAATTCGGAAGTTGCAAGTATGGTCGAACATAAATTCCACGGAACCTTGGGTTCCCATTGTTCCGTTGCATTTATTGAAATAGCTTCGGATATTGGCAACAGTCCTGTTGTTGTTGTCGGTTGCGGTTTCAATCAACAGGGCGATACCGTGTGGCGCATAACCTTCGAACAAAACCTCTTTGTAGTTGGCCGTGTCCTTGTCAGTGGCTTTCTTGATGGCGCGTTCCACGTTTTCTTTGGGCATGTTGGCCGCCTTTGCATTTTGTATAACGGCCCTTAATCTGGAATTGGCGTCAGGATTGGGTCCACCCTCCTTTACGGCCATTACAATATCTTTTCCAATTCTGGTAAATGCCTTGGCCATTGCCGACCAACGTTTCATTTTTCTACCTTTTCTGAACTCAAACGCTCTTCCCATTTCTAATTATTATTTTGAACTGCAAAAATACAGTTATTAGTGATTTTTTCAAATGTTTTTTTACTCTGTGCTATTTTTTCAAATTATTGAAGTCGTTCAATATGGCCACGGCTTCTTCAAGATAAGGATTGGTTTTCAGGTCATTAATTTTGAAGGTGTTGTTTTCCTGCTGGAAAGCATCAAATTGTAGTTTTCCCAAGTCATACGAATTGTTCGAAATAACGCAGTTGGTTTCCGATGCCGTAATTTTTTTGACTTTTTTCCAAAGAATGTCTATTGCGTGGACATCGTTGAAAACATCCTTGAATGCCACTCGAAGCGGTTTTTTGGGATCGTTGTAAAGCGCATTTATTTCCTGGTTTGCCATGATAATCTCCTTGAAGCGCGGATTGTTTTTCAATCGGGCATCGCTTTGGGCAATCAATGTTGGATAATAATCCCTGCGAAAGGAATTAAACCTGGCTTTGGTATTGATTTTGTCGTATTTCAAGGCAGTCTTGTAGCTGGTTTCGCGCTGAACGATGCTGTCGTACAAGATGGGAAGCGCAATATCCGGAACCACTCCCTTTATTTGGTTGCTGTCGCCGGTAACCCTGTAGAATTTCTCGAGCGTCAGTTTTACAAAATCCTGCTGGCTTCCGTCCAATGGAACTATGGACTGCATCGAGGCCTTACCCAAAGAATTGCTTCCAACGATGATGGCTCGGTTGTAATCCTGCATGGCGGCGGCAAAAAACTCACTTGCCGAAGCCGAATTGCCATTAATCAAAACCACTATTGGACCAAAATAAGAAACGCCACGATCGTAATCTTTCAGGATGGTATGCTTTCCTTTGTTGTTGACTAAAACCGAAACAGGGCCAAAATCGATAAACATTCCAGCCAATTTTATAGCTTCTTCCATCGACCCTCCTCCGTTATTCTGGAGATCGATGACCAATCCCTGGATGTTGTCCATTTGAAGTTTTGCAATTTCCTTGGCCACGTCGTCGGCACAACCCTGGGCGCTGAATCCGTCAAAATCGGAATAGAAATTGGGAATGTTGATGTACCCCATTTTGGCTTCTTTGCCTGCAATGAAACTATAAACGGTATTGGCGGTAGCCTTCATCACTTGTTTCTTGAGTAGAATGGGCTGGATGTTTCCGTTTTTTTTCTGGATGGTCAACTCGATTTGTTCATTGGCATCCGAAAAAATGAGTTCCCCTATTTTTTCCAAAGGAGCACAAGAAACCAAATACTCTTCCCCTTTCTTGTTGGAAACTTTCAGGATCACGTCGTCTTTTTCGATTTTTTTCGTCTTGTCTGCCGGTCCGCCGGGAACAATTTCCGAAACCACGATTTCTTCTTTTTCATTGAGCGTCACGTTGAGCCCCAACGACAATCCGCTGGTGGACAAATTCGACATGAAGCTGGTTTTCGCATCCAAAGAAAAGTAGTTCGTGTGCGGATCGAAATAGGCACAAAAAATATTCAGGAAATCATTTTGAAGTTCGTATCCCAATCCCTTTTTGCTGTCGAGAATGCTGTTCAATTTACACAAATAAGTCTCGAACACTTTGGCTTTGGCCGCTTTTTCCAATTTCGCGAAATGGGGCGTGATGGAATCCAGATTGGAACCCAATTTTGAAATGTCTTCCAGAATGTCGAGGCGAACCCTTTTTCTCCAAACCCGTTCAAAATCGGTCGCGACCAAGTCAAAAGGAAAATTCTTTTTCGAAAACCTGACGGAATCCTTGCTGTTGTAATCCAAGACTTCGTTTTGAATTTTTTCCAATGTGCGCTTCTTTCTTTCCAGCGCCAATTGGTAAACCGAAACAAAATCGTTCATGAAGGAACAATCGTTTTTCAAGATGTAGTTGTCCAACAAAAGTCTGTGTTTACAAAGACTTTCGTATTCTGCCTTGGTAAACAAATTGCGGTTGCCGTCCAAACCATCGACAAAAGTATCGAAAACATAAACCGAAAGACTGTCGTCCACGGGTTTAGGCCTGAAATGCTCCTGTTGCACCAAGGCATTTATTTTCGAAAGTATTTCACAAGTCTTGGCACTATTTTGACCCAATAGTGAAAATGTTGTCAAGAACAATATCAGTGAAAATTTCTTCATTTGTTGGTTTTATTTATAGCAATTTAGCTACATACGAAGCTAAAGAAAAATACAACACAGATTCCACAAATTTTCACCAATTCAAAAAATAGTTTAAAGAATAGTCTGTGCAATTTGTGAAATCTGTGTCGAAATTTTCTTATTTCTTGTAGAAAGGCAGCTTTACCACCTTGGCCGGAACGTCATTTTTTCGGATTCGGATGAAAATTTCGCTGTCAAGGGCACTGTTTTCGGTGGTCACGTAACCCAACCCGATGCCGACATTCATCGATGGCGACATGGTTCCCGAAGTCACGATGCCGATTTTGTTTCCAGAACCATCCACAATTTCGTAATCGTGTCTCGGCACGGCGCGCTCCAACATTTCGAAAGCGACCAATTTCTTGGAAACTCCGGCTTCTTTCTGCATTTTCAAGTTTTCGGAATTGGTAAATTCTTTGGTGAATTTGGTAATCCATCCCAAACCGGCTTCCAATGGCGAAGTGGTGTCGTTGATGTCGTTTCCGTACAAACAAAATCCCATTTCGAGACG
>JAGNPF010000280.1 GCA_017989775.1 Flavobacterium sp. | reverse complement strand
GGCTACTTTTGAAGACATTGATTCATAGAACTTTTTCTCGAAAAGTTCCATTTCATCAAAGATGGGTTGTTTTATTTGTGAGGTGATATTCATTTAGGATTCAAATATAGCATATAAAATAAAAAAAATCTAAAATCCGTTTTTTTATTTGACATAAAATACCTTTTTGTGATCATCAGTCAAATCAGCCCCCAACAACAACCTGCATCTTTGTTGCCACAAAAAGTGACACTAAAAAAAAAACGCATTCAAGAAAATTTTATCAAACTGCGAATGGATTTACAACTTTGTCAGCTGGATACTAATCAAAAAAGAGAGGATTGCTCCTCTCTTTTTCAGTATTGGGTTTCTAAAATTTATAATTCAAAAACAAGGTGAAATTTCGTCCGGGTTCGGTTATTGGCGTCCTACCAAAACCAGCTTGATTATTGAAGGCAAAGGTTAAGTGGTTGTTATAATATTGATCAAAAAGATTGAGAACACTAGCTCCAATGCTAAAATTTTTAAGGGGTTTATAGCCTACTTTCAAATCCATCACTTCATAGCCTCGAGTCGCTATTTCATCATAAGTAGTAGCAATTTTGGATTGTCTGGCCGTAAGTGTGTACTGAGCAGAAGCCCAAACTTTTCCCTTTTCATAGCCTAATTTTAATCGAGTTACCCAAGGAGGAGTAAGCGGCAAACTCTCATTGAAATCCTGATTTTCGGTGTATACGTAAGCAATTTCGGTTATGAAATTAAAATAGTTAGCAAATTTCAAATCCCCAAAAATTTCAAATCCGGTTTTGAAAGAACGATCAATGTTTTGAAATACTTTGGGATGAATTGGAGGCGTTGTAGGATTGTATTTTCGAACCAGATTTTCATCAACCACAGCTAAGATATAATTTTCGAAGATGGAGTAATACACAGATCCTCCAAAATTAATTTGATTGGCAAAACCGTTAAGTTTTTCTTTCCCTGTAAAGCCAATTTCAAACTGATTATTGGTTTCTGCTTTTAGATTTGGATTACCTATGTATTCATAAGGATCTCTTCCGATGTTAAAATAAGCAATGAAACGCTCTTCAATATTGGCCGAGCGCGTTCCTCTACCAAAAGCTACTTCTAACGTGTAATCGGGTGAAAGCAATTGTTTGTAAGAAATCGTTCCACTATAATTTGTTTCGTTTCTTTTTTCAATATTCGGATATAGTTTTACAAAGCTTTCGTCTAAATCTCTAGCATCAGTAGCAACAACATCGACTCTAGCGCCTAAATTAACAATTGATTTTTCTGATAAATACCATTTGGCTTCGGCAAAAGTTCCAAAAGTTGCGGTATAACTGTCTTGCCAAATTTTATCATAAAAAGCAACCGGTTTGGGTAAGACCACTCCAGCCATATTCTTTTTTACCAGACGATCTCTTCCGCCGTCCCGCGATAAATGAACCATATCGACTCCTGAAAACAGCTTCCATTTGGGAGACAAATCCCATTCTGTTTCTACTTTTCCTCCAAAAGTAGTTGCATTTACTTTCGCAATTGCTGCACTATTTACAAACGATGGCCTGCTGTAATTGCTCATTATGTGATCCACATACGAATAATATACTTTGGCAGTTACTCCTTTATAAAAGACAGCATTACTTTTCGAACTATAGTCTAAACTCGCAATGCTGCTGTTATCCTCATCAGTATCCATTGGTAGTCCGGCATGAAGCACATCTCTTCCAAAATTTTGACGCACATTGACTTGTAACCGTTGGTTTTCAGAAAATTGATATCCCATTTTGAGCCCATATCCCTTACTATTAAAAGAAGAAGGGATTTCATTTTGATTCCCATCCTTATAATTTCCATAGTTACGATAACTTAAGTCGCCTACAATATCAAATTTCTTCCAGTTACTAGAAAGCTGCAAAATCGTGACCAACGAGTTGCTATTACTCTCGTAACCAGAAGAAAAGGAACCAACAAAAGCTTTCTCGCTTGGGTTTCCGTATTGAGAAACCATATTAATAACCCCTGCAAAAGTGTTTCCGTAACGAACAGAAAATGGGCCTTTAATGATTTCGATTTTTGAAATTTCTTCCGGATTTACTAAGGTCGTGATAGGATCCATTCGGTTGGGACACGCATGAAAAGCTCGGGTTCCTCCGTCATATTGCACATTGAGCTGTTCGTATTGATTGGCTCTAAAGGAAGGATCTAAGGCGTAATTTCCGCGTTTGATTAGTGAAAAACCATTAATGTCAGAGAACAATTCTCCAGAATTTTTGGGTTGCACGACCTTCTCAGAGAAATCACTTTTGACAATGGTAAGGTTGGGATCGGTTTTTACGTTTCCTGTAACGATTACTTCTTTGAGCAAAATGGACTTTTCTTTTAAAGTATCTTTTGGGGTTTGATTTGCATTCGTCTCTTTGGTTTGTGCCGTCGACGAAACAAAACACCATAGCAAAGCTATAATGAATGTATTTTTCATTGTTGCGTTTTTAATAAATTAATTTTGATTTTACGATATTAAAAAACTAACATTTGGCGGACGAAAAAGAAAAGGAGAAAGGGCAAAACGGTAGCTACTCTCCTTAGAAATAATAGTGCTTTTTTGAGGTAAAAAAATTAAAAAATCTGTATTGGTAAGCGATTGAAAGTATAAAACTATTTCTTTTAGAGAAAAATTGACCGTTTCGTTTTGTTCCGTTTTGTTTTCGTTCGCTAGTTTGGCTAACTGGCATTTTCCATTACATTTCAAGAGAGGTTTGGCTTTATTTTCGCAATATTTTTCAGTAAATGCAACATTATCAAACGAATAATAAAGCACCGCAAAAGCCATTCTAAAACTATAGAACACCATAGCAAAGAGCAGAGAAAACAATAAAAATTGACGTAATACTACTTTCACAAAAAATTAGACTTTTTGCGAAAATACATCCTATTTAAATATTAAAATGTGATAAATATCACTACAGAAATAAGTGTCAGAAAAAATAAAAAAAAGAATTAAAATTTGTTATTTTACAAAAAGGCAACGAAACAGCTTATGCTTCTTTATTCGCTAATTGCCCACAAGCAGCATCGATGTCTTTTCCTCTGCTTCTTCTAACTTTGACCACAACTCCAATAGCCTGTAAAGCTTTAATATACGCTTCTATCGATTCTTCGGAAGCTTGCTGAAATTCACCATCGTCGATAGGGTTGTATTCAATGAGATTCACTTTGCAAGGCACATATTTACAAAATTTAACCAAAGCATCAACAGAAGCTTTATCGTCATTGATTCCTTTCCAAACAACATATTCATAGGAAATCTTGCTTTTGGTTTTACGGTACCAATATTCTAAAGATTCTCTCAATTCTTTCAAAGGGAAATTGGCACTAAAAGGCATAATTCTAGCCCGAGTTTCGTCTATTGCAGAATGAAGTGATACTGCTAATTTAAACTTAACCTCATCATCGGCTAATTTCTTGATCATTTTTGGAATACCAGAAGTAG
>JAGNPF010000279.1 GCA_017989775.1 Flavobacterium sp. | reverse complement strand
CACTCTACCCTAACTCCTTTCCATTCCAAAAAACCTTCCCAATCACCCATTCTAACGAACTTTTCTTCAATTTTCCCCGTGAATATCCCATTTTTCTCGGCTTTGTTCACGTCATAAAACACTAATAATCAAACCTTAAAAAAATGTTAATAATTATTATTAAGATTTAGTCTAAATAAGTTTGATGAACCAAAAATGAGTTTTATATTTGCAGTGTTATTTTTATTCAATCCAAATAAACAACAATGAAATATATTTTACTCCCCTCGTTAACCTTGTTATTTTGCCTTTCCGGATTTGCACAAGAAACCGCAAGTGCATCTGAAAAAATAGACCATATTGAAGGATTCTATTCCGATTCAGACACCATAAAAGGCAAAAAAAGAGAAGTTCTTAAAGAAGTTGTCGTTACTGCCAATAAACAACCTAAACCCGTTACCGCTTTGCGCTCCGGCTTGAAACCAATGGATGTTCCACAAAGCGTGCAAGTCATTGATGCCGAAGTTATAGAGCAACAACAAGCCATCCGCTTGAGCGAAGTTTTGAAAAATGCCAACGGTGTTTATGTGGGTTCAGCCCGTGGTGGAGCACAAGAATCTTTTTTCTCGAGAGGATACGACATGTCGGCCAACAACATGTTTAAAAACGGATTCCGCTACAATGCAGGTTCCATTCCCGATGTTGCCGGTTTGGACAAAGTGGAGTTTCTCAAAGGGGGTTCCGCCTTATTATATGGAAACGTTGCACCGGGAGGAATCCTGAACTTGGTTACCAAAACGCCTTCTTTCAAAAGCGGCGGAGAAGTAACGATGCAGGCAGGAAGTTATGCCTACTACAAACCGTCAGTTGATTTTTATGGTCCCTTGAACAAATTCATTGCTTATCGAATCAATGCTTCTTACGAGAATGCGGAAAGTTTCAGGGACGTGGTGAAAAACGAGCGTCTTTACGTTAACCCATCCCTTCTTTTTTTGGTGACCGACAAAACCCATATCACCCTTCAAGGAGATTATTTAAATGCCGACTGGACTCCTGATTTTGGAACCGGAATTATAGGAAAAGAAATTGTGGACGTGCCGAGAAACAACTTTTACGGGGCAATTTGGTCAAAAGGAAACACAAAATCGGCAAGTGCTTCGGCCTTGGTAAACCACGACTTCAACAAAAACTGGAAATTGAATTTCAACAGTTCATTCCAATCTTACGACAGGACGTCAAAATCGACGGCCCAATTGGCTACAGTTGCGACCAATGGCGACTGGACCAGACCTTTGGTAGAGAATCAAAATCTGGAACAAATACTTGGAGAACAATTAAGCCTGCAAGGAAACTTCAATACCGGATCGATAAAACACCAAATTTTTACCGGAACAGATTTTGAAAACTCATTTGCCACAGCCTACACCTACGCGTTTACTCCAGCCAATTATGACACCATCAATCTTTATACTTTCAATCCTGATACCCAAAGAACGGATGAACCAAATTCAAGAGCCACACAAATCGTAAAAACAGAAACGAATCGTTTTGGGGTTTATTTTCAAGATTTAATTTCGGTTACGAATCAAATCAAAGTCTTGGCAGGTATTCGTTGGTCTTGGCAGGAAGCAGAAGTTTCCACCTACAAAGAAACCACCACTGGTGCAGGAAACCCAGAAAATGCAACCCCAACAATTACTCCAAAACGATTGGACAACGCATTTTCTCCCAAAGTTGGCTTGGTGTACCAGCCCACAAAAGACATGTCCTTGTTTGCCAGCTATTCAAGTTCGTTCACGCCAAACACGGGAACAACCGTAGATTTGCAACCCATTGAAGCATCCATCATTGACCAATATGAAGCAGGAATCAAGACCGATTTCTGGAAAGGAGTGTTAAGCACCAACGTAACGGTTTACCAAATCACCAACAGCAATTTGGCACAAACGGCAGAATTTGCCGCAGATGGTTCTCTTAACACCAACAACCAATTAAAAGTTTTGGGTGGAGCAACAAAAAGCAAGGGAATTGAAGTGGACATCACCGCAAGACCCGTTGAAGGCTTGAGCATTGTGGCCGGTTACAGCTATAACGACATGCGCTATACCGACACCTCCGGAACAAACGGAAGTTTTGTTGAAGGAGATCGCGTGGCAAGAACTCCACAAAACACGGCCAATTTAAGCTTTTTCTACACTTTGCCTTCGGGAGTGTTGAAAGGACTTTCGTTTGGAGCCATCGGAAACTACATTGGTGACCGTCTTGGAGGTTGGAATGACGATTATGTGTGGACAGAAAACAAACCGGCGACAAATCCAAAAACCTATACCGTAACCATCCGAGATCGCGACATCCCGTTGGAAGGTTACGCAACTGTTGATGCTTCCGTGGGTTATACCTGGAAAAAATTCTCCGTCCTTTGTAAATTATCCAACATTACCAATGAGTTGAATTATACCGTTCACGAAAATTACAGCGTGAACCCAATTGCGCCACGCCAAGTAATGACGAGTTTAAAATACAAGTTCTAAATAAAAATTGTACGTTAGTTTTTTTAATGCCTAAACCTTTTCTACCGCTTTCATTTTTTGAAAAGTAGAAAAGGTTTTTGGTTTTTATGATTTATTAATTCCAAAAGAATCATTGAATTTCCGAATCTTTTATAGTAAAAAAACTATGTTCTTTTTATATATTTGAAAATAAATAAAACGGAACAAAGTTTCACTAACGGAGCAGTTTTTTGTTGCTTTGCGAAGATTTATTTAGTCAATAAACGAGTTACGTGCAACAACTGAACCTAAAAAAAATGGAATCAAACCTTTTGATTATAATTGTCTTATTTATTTGCTCATTAATACCAACTTTAATAACTTTATTTATTACTGAAAAAGTTAAAGGTAGCATAAAAAATTCTTTTGATCTAAAACTTGAGTCGATTAAAAAAGAGCATTTAAAAGAAATCTCAAAATTTGAAAGTGAGCTAAATGCACTTAAAACCAAAGAAAACTTTAAATTTACAAAACTTCACGAAAAACGTATGGAAACATTGGAATTATCATATAAATATCTTAACGAAGCTTTGAATAATCTTAATCTATTAGTTGCACCATTTAAGCAAATCAGTAATAATTCAACTTTTGAAGAAAATGAAAAAATGCTTTTTGAAAAATTCCAAAACTCTCAAAACCAATTTGCTAAATATTATTCTGATAATAGAATTTATTTTGATGAAGAATTAGAAAATCTAATCGATTCGTATAATTCTGAAACAATAACTATTTATAATGATTACAGTGAAAATCATTTTATGAAACAATTTGGTGAATTTAATAGAGAAACTAATATGAAAGCCGTTCAAGCCTATAAAAAAATTCCTGAAAAAATTATTCCGATAAAAAAAGAAATTGAGAAAAAGTTTAAGAAAGTTTTAGAGCAATAGTTGTTGCTGCACACAACAGCTAAAGTTTCGTTGCATACGCAGCACGAACAATGAAACTCATG
>JAGNPF010000278.1 GCA_017989775.1 Flavobacterium sp. | reverse complement strand
GTGATTTGGCTGAAAGCATTTTCGAGATAGGAAAGGCTTTCGGGGGCAACATAAACCAACTTGACTTTGTTGTCTGTCAAATTTTGAATATGTAACTGTTGTTCCTCGCTGGATTGACTACTGTTGATGTAGCAGGCCAGAATTCCGTTGGCTTTCAAGCCATCGACTTGGTCTTTCATCAAGGCAATCAGAGGAGAAATCACGATGGTGATTCCAGGCAAAACTAAAGCCGGGAGTTGAAAACAAATCGATTTTCCTCCACCGGTTGGCATAATGGCCAAAGTGTCTTGTCCGGATAGAATGCAATTGATAATGTCTTCCTGATTGGGTCTGAACTTTTCGAACCCAAAGTTTTCCTTGAGTTTGGCGTGTAAAATGGATGTTGTCATTGTGGCGTATATTTTTGACGAATGTAATAAAAAAAGGAACCCGATTAAGAGTTCCTTATAGTTTTAATATCGAAAATTCAATTATTCTTCGTCTTCATCATCCTCATCTTCAGCAATGTCGCTATCGTCTGCGTCGTCTTCGTCTTCGTCGTCGTCCTCGCCAGAAACGTCGTCGTCTTTGTATTCCGGTTTGTCGTCATCGTCATCGGATGGGGCATCGTCATCATCGTCCAATGCAATATCTGCGATTGGTTCAATTTCTATTTCATCGTCCTCATCATAATTTTCAATTCTGTCGGCAAGTTTGGTACTTACTTTTACCAAATAAATGGTGTCTTCGGTTCGTACTTCAACGGCTTCTATCAACTCGTTTTTTGCGTTTCTAAAGCGTATAATGTTTGAATCATCATAGCCGTCAGGAAATCTTTCAACCAAAAGGTTCAAGATTTCGTGGGTAAGTTTTGCGTAGTCAACAATTACTCTTTTCATAAAAAAATTCTATAAATCTAACAAATAGGCGAAAATTAAAGGAGCAACAATAGTGGCATCCGACTCGATAATAAACTTGGGTGTTTTTATGTCCAATTTACCCCAAGTGATTTTTTCATTTGGCACGGCTCCTGAATAGGAACCATAACTGGTTGTTGAATCCGAGATTTGGCAAAAATAACTCCAGAAAGGAATATCGTGCATTTCCATGTCTTGGTACAACATCGGCACAACGCAAATTGGGAAATCTCCAGCTATTCCTCCACCAATTTGGAAGAAACCAACACCGTTTGTGCTGTTTTTGGGGTACCAATCTGCCAAGAATGTCATGTATTCAATTCCGGATTTCATGGTCGATGCTTTCAAGTCGCCTTTTATTACGTAGGAAGCAAAAATGTTTCCCATCGTGCTGTCTTCCCAACCCGGTACAATAATAGGTAAATTTTTCTCTGCAGCGGCATACATCCAGCTGTCTTTTAGGTCGATTTCGTAATATTCTTCCAAAACGCCCGAAAGCAACATTTTGTACATGAATTCGTGAGGGAAATATCTTTCGCCTTTGTCGTCGGCATCTTTCCAGATTTTGTAAATGTGTTTTTGCAAACGACGGAACGCTTCATGTTCCGGGATGCAAGTATCGGTCACTCGATTTAAACCTCTTTCCAATAAAGCCCATTCGTCTTCCGGAGTCAAATCGCGGTAGTGGGGCACTCTTTCGTAGTGAGAATGCGCTACCAAATTCATGATGTCTTCCTCTAGATTGGCTCCTGTACAAGAAATGATTTGCACTTTGTCTTGGCGAATTATTTCGGCAAAAATCTTTCCAATTTCGGCGGTACTCATTGCACCAGCCATGCTTACCATCATTTTTGCCCCATTGGCCAATTGTTGCTCGTAGGCTTTTGCGGCATCCACCAAAGATGCTGAATTGAAATGCAGGTAATGCTTTTCGATAAACTGACTGATTGGTCCTTTACTCATTTTTTAAAATTTAAAGATTTAAAAACCGAAACATTGAAAAACACTTTCAAAAATAACGAATTTTTAAATTAACTAATTGTGTATTAACTATTTATTTTTTGTCGTAACCTAATATTTTTAAAACGTCATCAGCCGTTTGTTGTTCCGAGAATACTTCGGTTGCCAAAATTCCGTTTTCATCCTTGTCAATCAAGATATGTTTGGGTTGTGGAATCAAGCAATGGTGCAATCCGCCATACCCTCCAATGGTTTCCTGGTATGCGCCTATGTTGAAAAAACCAATATACAATGGCTTTTCCTTGTTGTATTTGGGCAAATAAATGGCATTCATGTTCTGCTCCGAATTGTAATAATCATCGCTGTCACAAGTCAATCCGCCCAGCAAGACTCTTTCGTATGTATCGTTCCAACGGTTTACGGCCAGCATGATGAAACGTTTGTTGATGGCCCAAGTATCTGGCAAGGTCGTGATGAACGAGGAGTCGATCATGTTCCATTTTTCCCTGTCGTTTTGTTGTTTTTGATACAAAATTTGGTAAATGGCTCCACCGCTTTCGCCAACGGTAAAAGACCCAAATTCGGTAAATATGTTGGGAACATCCACTTCGGCTTCGTCACAGGCAATCTTGATTTGATTGATGATTTCGTCAATCATGTATTGGTAATCGTATTCAAATGCCAAGGAATTTTTTATCGGAAAACCACCGCCAATGTTCAATCCGTCCAGGGTAGGGCATTCTCTTTTCAAAGCCACATACACCTTGATGCATTTGACCAATTCGTTCCAATAATAGGCATTGTCGTTGATTCCGGTATTGATGAAAAAGTGCAACATTTTAAGTTCCAGCTTTTTGTTGTCCTGAATTTGTTTTTTGTAAAATTGGACGATGTTTTTGTAACCAATTCCTAAACGAGAGGTGTAGAACTCGAATTTGGGTTCTTCCTCGGCGGCAATACGAATTCCGATTTTGAATTTTCGCTTGATTTGCTCCTGCAAAATATCCAATTCCTCGTAGTTGTCAATGATTGGAATGGTGTTTTTATGGCCGTTGTTGATCAAACGGGCAATGTTTTCGATGTATTGGTCTCTTTTGAAACCGTTGCAAATCACATAAGTACTTTTGTTGATTTTGCCGGACTCCAACAAATTTTCGACAATATTGATGTCGAATGCCGAAGAGGTTTCAATATGAATGTTGTTCTTGAAAGCCTCGTTCATGATGTATTGAAAATGAGAGCTTTTGGTGCAATAACAATAGTAATATTTGGCCTCGTAATTGTTCTTTTCCATCGACTTGCGAAACCAGTTTTTGGCTTTGTTGATGTTGTTGGAAATTTGTGGCAAATAAGTAAACTTCAAGGGAGTGCCGTATTTTTCCACCAATTTCATCAAGTCGATATTGTGAAATTCGAGATTGTCCTTGTTTAGGGTAAACTCTTCTTGGGGGAAATAATAGGTTTGGTTTATTAAATCGAAATATTTTGTATTCATTTGATTTTTAGTATTTTAGATTAATTGTATTGTATAAATAAATTAAGCTAAAATTCAAACCCGGATGTTGGCATAGACAATTGGAAGCTTCACGTGGTCGGCTTTCAAATATTGGAAAATGTCAAAACTGAAAGACCC